>JAJRUK010000200.1 GCA_024277835.1 Planctomycetota bacterium
ACGCGCGTGGTAGCGATCGTGCCGGGTTCATCGAAGATACCGTCTACGTCGGTGTCGCGATCGTGGACGAAGATATCTTTCTGCGCATTCAAGTCGGTCCCGGCCAGGTTGGTTGCGTCGCTCGTGAAGGCTACGAATCGACCATCCGCCGAGATCGAGGGGCGATCACTTTTCCCGTCGCCTTGCATCCCTGCGGAATTGATGCTGACCCGAACGGTGTCTCCGGTGCTGCGATCGCGAACGAAAACATCGCGGACGCCATTCGTATCCCCGGGCACAAGGTTATTTGCGTCACTGTAGAAAGCGACGTAGCGCCCGTTTGCGGAAATCGAGGCGCGGGAACTTGCCGCAAGTCCTTCGACGCCTGTCGAGCTGACGCTCGCGCGTTCGGTCGTAGCGGCGTTTAGTACGATCGGGCAGAGAAACACGACAACTGCGGCGCGAAGGGTTGTTGTAAATCGCGTGCGCGTTCTATTCGGTAGATACATATCCGTTTATCCCTTTCCCGCCCCAAGGCAGATCGGCTCGGTCACGCGAGGACCGACGAGTGGTCCAACTCGCTCCGCGCCGGAGCGGTCGTGCGATCGAGAACTGGCGTTGCAAACTCAGCCACAGACGACCGAACCCCACAACCCGTCGATTCTAGACTTTGCGGCAGCTTCGTTCCAACGACTATTAGGAAGCTCTGATTTATAAGAAAGCCACGAACGCGCGATTCTCTGCCGGGCGCGATGGACGTTGTAACGTGATCGGGCGATGGAAAGTTGAAGTTGGAGGGTCTGCAGACTGCAATAAAAACGGTGTTCCGGTAATCTGGCGACACTAAGTTGAAAAGACTGCGGCTGCGCTTCGTTCTGACGCGGGCGTAGACGTCGATCCGTTCTTATTCAGCTCCCAACGGATCGGTCGCGACCATGCCTCGTCCTCGAACACCGGTCGCCGATATTAGCCGGACCTTACTAAGAGGGGACTTATTGAGCGCGGTGTTATGGAACTACGAAGATAGGATCAGTACCATGTTAAGAGCGTTCCCCATAACCGTACGTTTGTCCGAGGCCAAAAGGCCAAATCGCTTGGGTATTACAGCGAAGTTTGTCGGCGGTGCGCGTTCACGAAACGGTTCGGAACCTATACTTACAACAATGAAACAGCCACCAACCAAAACTGAACTGCGGCGTCCCTGGAGGCGATGGGTAGCGATTGTAGCTATGCTGTGCTCCTTTGGGTCGCGTCATTCCCGCTGGTTCGCGATGGGTGCGTTCTCAGCGTTATGGGTCGTTGGACTCCGATTGGTTTTGCCCTGGCCGCTGCGAGCGCTCATGGAACCATCGCTAGCGGAAGCGTCTCGTCGTTCGGCGGGATTGCTGGGGCTTGTTCCGGCGGGGTGGGATCCGGCGATGACGATGTCTGGTTTGTTCTTGGTCATTATCCTCCTGCTGGGTCTTATGGACTATGCGGAGCGCTTGTTCTTCGCGCGTTTTGCAATCGGATCGATTCGCGACCTTCGCGCTGATGCTTTTCGCAAGGCGCGGGCAACAGAGGGGCTTCGCGCGGAAGGCGGGTCTGGCGATCTGGTTGCACGTCTTATCGGTGATACGGCTCGACTGAAGGCAGGGTTGAAAGGTTTCCTGGTACACGTTGCGACCAACGGAGCGTTGTTCTTGGGGGTGACTCTTATCGCCCTGTGGATCGATGGAACAATGGGGTTGATCTTTGTCGCTACGGTCGTTTCTGTCGGGTTGGCAACGCTTCTCGGGGCGCGTTCGATGTACGTTAGCGCGCTGAAGTTTCGTACGAAAGAAGGCAAGCTCGCAGATTTTATCCAAGACTCATGGGATAACCAGACGCTGAGCGACTTCGCTGAGGTGAACGAATCCAGCGGCCATCATGAGGCGGCGCTGACCCAGATACAGGGGCGGACAACGTGCTTCGCGCACGTTATTCTTGGGCTAGGAATTGTTTCGTCGCTCGCCTACGGCGCTAACGCGGTGGCGAACGAAACGCTTCCGGCGGGCGATCTTCTGATTCTCGCGATGTACGCCCTAATGATTCGCTCTCCGATCATTCAACTTTCCAGGCAAGGATCACGCACGGGGAAGATCCTCGCCTGCGGTGATCGCCTTGCACGACTGGTCACCTCGGATACCAACGAAGACGACGCGCCGATCGCGGCGCTGGGCGATGCGATACGCCTTGAGGGCGTGCGGGTTGTCGCGCGACGGGCGAAACATCGCGTGCGGCGTCTTGGTCCGATTGATCTGGAAATATCCGCAGGCGAGCGTATCGCGATTCTTGGGAAACCCGGTTCCGGGAAATCGACACTCCTGGAATTGCTCGCCGGAGCAGAAAACGCCCAGGCCGGAAAAGTGTCCTGGGATGGCATCGATGTTTCGACGCGATCGGCGATGCTGCAGTCCTCCGGCGAGACCTCGTTGCTGTCCGGGTCACCAAGCTGGGCACCTCGCAGAATTCGCGAACTCCTAGGGGTCGAAGGGAATGAGATTGAAGCAGCCACGCGCAACCTGTTGCGCATTTGCGGTGCGACCTCTCTCATGGAACGACTGCCAGAGAACCTCTACGCGAAGCTCGAATCGTCGGCGCTCTCTGTGCGAGAGCGTCTCGCTGTGGCACTTGCGGTCATGATTCGCAGCACCGCATCGGTGTGGCTGCTCGATGACCCGGTCGCCTCGCTCGAAAAGCGGAAGGCAGTGAAAGTACTTAAGAAAGTTCTGCGGGCTGGCTCTGGTGCGACGGTTGTCGTTGCGATGAGTCGCCCGGTAGGGTTAAAGAAGTTTGAACGTGTTATTGAGATGCGGCGCGGGCGGGTGGTGTTTGACGGAACGCCGACGGATTGGCGTGCCGCACGCGGACAGAAGAAAGCGGAAACGGACTCCTCAGAAGCCGTTTCGCAGGGATAAGGGGACAATGAAATGAAGCAGGCAATCATACTTGCAGCTGGAAAAGGCGCACGACTTGGCGGAACGCACAATGGCCACGCGAAGTGTCTCGTGGAAATCGCAGGCGAAACGCTCATCCACCGCCAGATGGCGATCCTGTCGTCAGTTGGCGTGGAACGTTTCTTTATCGTCGTCGGGCACGAGCGCGACGATGTTTGTTCGGTGCTCGATGCTCGTTGCACGCCAGTGGTGAACGCGGACTTCGCGGAGACGAATAGTCTTTACTCACTCTGGCTTGCGCTGAAAGAGGTGAGCGGACCGTTCATGTTGGTCAATAGCGACGTCCTTGCGCATCCTGATGTTTATCGGCGCGTGGCTGAGGCGGAGGGTGCGGCGCTGGCGTTTGATTCCAGTTCGGGGGACGAAGACGAACACATGAAAGTTCGCTTTCATCGTGGGCGACTGCGCGAGATCAGCAAGTCGCTGACCGCTGATGCGACCGACGGTGAAAACGTCGGCATTCTTCGTTTCGACGAATGCGCAGGGAAAGAGCTTTTCGCAGCAGCCGACGCGATCATTTCCGGCGGCGACGTGAAGTGCTGGGCACCGGCCGCGGTCGATCGCCTTGCTCAGGCGACGGTCGTTCGTGGCATTGACATTGCTGACCTCCCGTGGACCGAGATTGATTTCCCGGAGGACCTAGAAAACGCTCGCGAGAACGTTTGGCCAGCGATTGCCAAATGCGCGATGACGGGTCCAACCGGGTGCGGTAGCGGTTTGAATGGTCAGTCGAACTTGACGTATCGAGATCGACCATCGGAAAGTGTATCGGGGCTGACCGGAGCACTCCGTCCGAACGCGCGGCGGCGAGCAATGGGCTAAGTGAGGGCAACATGGCTTCTTGCAATTCGTTAGCAGTCGGCCTGTTCGCGGAATGCAACGATGGTTTCTTCGACCGCTAAGCTGATCATTCAAGTGGAGTCCGGGAAGGGATTTCTTCATTATGGAAACGAAGCGTCATACGACTGTCCTATTTACCGGTTACGCACCGGTCCACTTTCTGTGCTTTAGGCCACTCTTCGAAAGACTCAGGGAGATGGAAGGGTTTGATGTGTTCGTCTCGGGCGGGCTTCGAACTAAAATCGAGTCGGGGTACGCGTACGATGAACAAGGTATGTACGCCCCTTTCGATATACCCGCATCGCAGGTGCTCTCAGTAGATGAGATTCGCCTTCGCGATTTCGACTTTCTTTTTTCAGCATGCACAAAGCTGATTGAACCGCGACGCGTAGCGACCAAAGTGCAAATTTTCCATGGCATTTCGTTTCGTAACCGAGCGATCCGCGAAGCCAATACCAAGTGCGACGCCTATTTCTTTGTTGGCCCGTACATGAAGCGGAAGTTCGTCGAGGCGGGGCTTTTCGATGAGAACGATCCGCGAATTCTACCAATCGGGTTTGCCAAGACAGACAAACTTATCAACGACGAGCTGGACCGTACGGCGACGTTGAAAAAATACGGGCTGGATGGTTCGCGTCCGATGCTCCTCTTTGCGCCAACAGGCGACAAGCACAATTCGCTTGAAATCATGGGCGAAGAGGTTGTCGAGGCGATTCGCGACTCAGGAAAATACGACCTGATCATCAAACCGCACGATCACGCCAAGAACAAAATCGACTGGTTTGAAAAACTCGCGCCACTAGCGGACGCCCATACGAAAATCGTTCGCGAGCTTGACGTAATACCGCTTCTGCATGCAGCCAACCTGCTCATCACCGATGCGTCGTCCGTTTCGAATGAATACGCGCTGCTTGACCGACCCATGATCTTTCTTGACGTCCCGAAACTCATCGCCCGCATGATGGAGCGCAAAGAATCGATGCTCGACATGGACACATGGGGACGACATGGCGGCGTGGTCGTTAAGAAGGCGAACAAAGTCGTCGCAGCGATCGAAGAAAGTTTAGCAAACCCGGCGCGTCATAGCGAAGTGCGTCGAGCAATGGCGGCGGATCTGTTTTACCATCCAGGGTGCGCGACGGATCACGCGATCAAGTGGATTACGCAGCGAGCGGCGGTAGTCGGTTCGACAACGACAAGTGTTGGGGCGTAGCGAAACTCGAGGAGCAGCAACCAGCACTAACTGGACGCGGTGAAAGCTTGCTGAAAGGCGTCAGTTAGTTGAGCGGCCTTTCCCTCTTCGTAACTCCCGGCGACCCAGCGATAGCCAAGCTTGTCGCCCTCAAATCGCGGAATCAAATGGAAATGTACATGCTGGACGAGCTGCCCCGCGACCGCGCCCTCGTTGCACAGTACATTGAAACCCTTCGCACCCGTGACTTCAAGAAGTGCTCTGCCCGCAAGCGGAAGAACCGATCCAACCTTCGAGGAGACGTCACTCGGCAACTCGGTGAGTTTGACGTAGTGCTCTCGCGTTACAATAAGAAGATGACCAGGCGAGAGGGGATTGTGGTCAAGAAAGCAAATCAACGACTCGTCTTCGTAAACCACCGAAGCTGGAATCTCGACCGAGACGATCTTGCAAAAAACACAGTCGGAATTGCGAGTCATTGGAAACCAACCTGTCCGCCAGGTATCCGAATCGCAGGACACCTTGGCCGGGTGAGCAAATGAGGGAAATCCGCCCAAACAACGCGATCCGCGCTCGGAATTACTGGCTACTCATCATCTGCTGGTGCCGCGTCGTCCGTTGATGCCGGTTTCTCAGAACGGGTTATTTTGCTCTTACCCTTGAGCGAAGCGATTGCGAAAGCGTAGCGAGCGTCCGCCCTCTTCTTTCGCGCGGTCTTGGCGGGCTTGGTGATTGCACCAGGGGACTCTTCGTCGCCAAGTAGCTGCAACATCGCTAGCTTGGAACTATCACCGACTCGCCTTGTCGCCAGACGAACAATTCGCGTATACCCGCCAGGACGATCCGCATAACGTGGAGCGATCGTCTCGACAAGGCGATGCGTCACGGACTCTGCCGTAAACGCGAGGCGTCCTTTCGGTTCACCCGTTCGAAAACGGCGACCGCTGGCCATTCGCAACGTCTTGTTGCGGGCGGCGTCTGACATTAGCGCGTAATCCTCTTTATGCGCCTCGGGGATCATGCTGCGGTCGGTCAGAAGTTTGTGAAGCTGGCGTCGCGCGCGAAGAGAACCAGCAGGATCGCCACCTTCACGGCGCGACCGAATCTTGATCGCCAGAGAAACGAGGCGTTCCACAAATGGGCGCAAGTCTTTCGCCTTTGGAACAGTCGTCGTGAGGCGACCGTGCTCAAAAAGACTCTGGGCCATGTTCCGCCGGAGCGCCTTGCGATGCTCTGCGGTGCGATTGAGCTTGCGATGATGTATTCGGTGTCTCATTGTCGTATTCTACTTACGTTGTCTATCTAAAGCGTCGTCGCAGGACTCACAAAACCAGGCACTAGTCGCCCATCGTATACACTTCCATCGGTCCGTTGGACGGATCGTCTGGCGGACCGCCGATGGTTCCACCAATGGTACCGCCGTCAGCAGGAGCAGCCCCTTCTGTGGTCGCCCCCCCCGCCGCCGCTTCTGCCGCTTCTGCATCAAGCGCGGCTAACTCATTCACCGCCGCAGAACCAAGCGACAAGCCCATCTCCGTGAGCTTTCGCTGCACTTCATGAAGGGACGTTTTCCCGAAGCTGCGAAAGCGAAGCAAGTCTCCCTCTGACCTAGTCACCAGATCGCGAATCGTCGTGACGCGGGCTGCGTCGAGACAATTGCTCGCTCGTGCCGAAAGGTTCAAAGAACTCACCGGGCTATCGAGTATCTCATCCATCGCGGAGTCTTCAGGAGACGCAGCCGACGGCATCTCGCAGCGAGACTCAACGCGATCGCTCCCCATCTCGTAGTACATCACAAACGGGTTAATGTGCTTGCGAAGAATCATGCCAGCTTCTACCAGCGCGTCCTCGGGAGACACCGTCCCCTTGGTCCATATCTCAAGAATGAGGCGATCGTAGTTTGTGTGCTGACCAACACGCATGCTCTCGGTGCGATACCGCACGCGGAGAATCGGCGAGAAAATCGAATCGATCGGAATCACGCCCAAGTCTTGCTCAGGCTGACGATTGTCAGCCACCGTCGCATAGCCGCGACTCGTCTCGACAGTCATTTCACACTCGAACTCAACGTCAGCCGTAAGCGTGGCGATCAGATGATCCGGATTCGCAATGGTCACCGCCGGGTCGGTCACAATGTCGCCAGCGCGAATCTCACCAGCGGTGTTTCGCTTGAGCGTCATGGTCTTGTGATCCGCGCCGGTCATGCCGACGACAATGCCCTTGATATTCAGGAGAATATCA
>JAJRUK010000201.1 GCA_024277835.1 Planctomycetota bacterium
AGTCGCGCCGTCGCCTGCCGCTCCGCCGCCTGAAGCTCTTCCGTCCGACCCTTTGCTTCCAAAGACGTCTTCGATAGATTCGCGAAGACCTTTCGAACCGCGTCGCATACGCGCTCAAGCTGCACCGACTGCGTCTGCGCCTGCTCGAGAAGCTTCTTAGGTTGAATCATCAGCGCTTCGATGTGCTGTTCGATCCGATCCCCGTCTTTTTTCGCTTTTTGCATCTGACGATCAAGCGAAGTCGCCTGCGTCTCGACGTCTTCGATCACCTGCTGGGAAACCTGCAAGTTTTCAATGAACCGTTCGACGGCTGCATCCGACTCGCTCTTGAGTTGCGTGCTCGTCTCAATCAAACCCTGCGCAGACGCATTGGCCTCCTGAATTTTCTGATATTGCGGAAGACTTTCCTCCATCGCCGCACTAAGCTCAGTTCCAACCGCCCGGGCATCATCAACCGTCTTGCCAACCGAGTCGTTAATCTCCTTCGCCTGCTGCAACACGGATGTAATGCTATTGAGACGCTCAACGATATCGCCGGCCTTCGTCGTCTCGGAAGCAAGCCGCTGCTCAAACTCGATCGCCTTCCCAACATGCGAACTCAGATCAGATACGATCGGTTGAACCTGCGAGGTCGCCGCGTCAATCTTCTCAACAATCCGTTCCGCCGTCGCTGCTTTTGCCGTCAGCGTCTTAACGCAATTCTCAGACTTACTCGTCAACGACCAGACGTCCTTCGTCAACGTTTCGATCTTGCGCTGCGTATTCATCGCCTGTTTCAGCGTACCATGAATATCGATATTCGCCTCGCCAAGTTGCTTGAGAACCTTGCTTGCGGCTGCACTATGCGAACCGAGTCGCCCGACCTTTTCGTCGGCGTGCGCAACGACACCTTGAAGTGCTTCGTGAAGCTGTCGCGCCGTCCCGTTGAGAGAATCAAGCTCGCCGACCAACCGATCCGCCGACTCATGGCGACCTTGCAAGTTCGATGAAGTCGTCTGCACCGACTCAACGGCCTGCTCCGCCGTGATCGTCGCAGCCGTGATTCGGTCAATCGCCTTCTGACCTTGCGTCACGCCTCGTTCCAACTGCTCCGTCGTCTGCACCGCATCGTGATGCTGAGCACCTAACCGCATCGCGACGCGCGTCGCCTCTGCGGAAGCACCAGAAAGTTCTTTAGCAACCTCCTTGCCCGTCGGAACCAGTTCCGCCAGTCGATCTGCGGTCTCGCGACCAAACTTCGTATCCTCGTCAAACCTCGTAACGATTCGCTCACACTCCGACGCCTTGGCCCGAGCCACTTCCGCCTGCTCGCATGCCCGACCCGTCTGTATCAGCGCCGCCCCAACTCGATCCAGCGTCGATTCCAACTCGCCGAATGCCGTTCCACTCTTCGCTATCAACGTCTCGCCATGCGAGATGGACTCCTCAAGCGTCCCGGCCACTGTCGAGACCGTCTCGACCAGTTTCCCGACTTGGTCGCGAGCCGTATCGATCCGCTCGTCAATTTTCCCAATCTGACCGAACATCGAAGAGACCGTAGCCTCAGACTTATCAATGGCTTCGCCAACGTGGCGATGGGCGTCGCTTACTTTCTCCTGTCGAGCTTCAACGGCATCCGCATCTACCTTGATGGCATCAATACGCTCCGCCAATTTTCCAATCACGCCGACAACTCGACTCCGCGATTCATCGATCACCTGCTCACAACGCATATTCAATCCACTTTCGACCGTCTCGATGCATTGCGAGAGCATCCGATCACCAAGGTCTCGTTCAACGCGGCCCGCTTCCTCAAGCGTCGCCGCGAGCTGGGACCGCACGGAATCCAATCGCTCCTCCGCCTTGGTCGACTCACGATTCGCTTCCTCGACCGCCGACTTCACCGACGCCGCCACAGCTACCAACTTCTTCTCCGCCGCACGCGTAGCCTCAGTCGTCTGCGCATCCATCTTCTCCAAGACCGTCGCAAACTTCGTCTGAATCGAAACCAGGCAGGCCTCCGCCTTCGCCGACTCACTGGTTGTTTCGTCAACCACCGACTTCGCCGACTCGCGAACCACCGCCAGCTTTTCCTCTGTCGCATCTGCAATCATCGAAGCCCGCGCGATCAGCTTTTCCATATCCCGCCGCGCATCGTCAGAACCCGTCACGATCTCCGAAATGGTGGCGACATGACGCTGAACATCATCCGCTTTATCAGCAAACTCGCCCGCGCCCGTCGAAAGTCGTTGCTCGATCGCTTCCGCCCGACCGCACGCCAGCTCGATTCGTTGAATCTGATCTTCCACATCCCCGGCAACCGTCCCGGCTCGAATCGCGCGAGACTCCATCGCCTCTACGCGCGACTCCGTCTCACCCGCAATCTCGTTGAGACGCCGCTTGATATGATCCGCCAGACTTTCGCCCTCTTGAACAGATCCACCAAGCGCAGCGATCACCGCTTCCGCTCGACCAAGCAGACCCGAAAGGTGTTGTTCAACCGCGACTACTTTCGCCAGTGTTATTTCCGTAGACGCCGTCGCCCGCTCGCTTCGAGACACCGTCTGCGCGAGGCGATCGTGAAACTCATCCGCATCCTCGAACGCGGGAGGAGTCTCCATCTCCACGCCGTAAGCATGCGCCGGCGGCTTGGGGTCATGACTGTATTCAATAGCGGGCGCAGAGACGCGCGTAGTGACCGCTTCACTCGTAACCACCTCGCGAGTCATCGGTACTGATGAACCGCTCCAACCCCCCGCCACTTGCTCCGCACTGTGCAACCCAATTTCGCTCGCGGCCACACTGCGAGTCCCGGCGACACTGCTTTGCGTCGCCTCGGGAATCATGGACGCATCGATCGATCGTTTTCCCGCTCCGTACGCGGCAGCAAGCGCATCATGCGAAATCCGGTTCACCAGACGAGGAACACCACCCGCCGCCTCATGAATCGCCGTGATTGCATCGGGTGCAAACGTCCCGGCCTCAGCAACACCTGCAACAGAAAAGCGATGAGCAATGTACGCCGCAGTTTCCGTTGCGCTCAGCGCGCTCAGTTTTCGAACCCCGCGCGTGTGTTGCTTCAGCGTGTCATCGCCAAAGTTCTCAAGCGTCGCAGAGAGCATCGGTTGACCAACCAGAATGATCGGTAGCAGCTTTCCGCTTGTACCTTCGATTTCAGCAAGAAGCGCCAGTTCTTGAAAATTCGCCGACGACATATTCTCCGCCTGATCTACGATCAGAAGCGAGCGATGCTCCGCCTTCACCGAACGCATCAAGTGACGGCGAAGTCGCGAAACGGCGCGATCCGCATCACCCGATGACGGAATCGATACGCCAAACCCCTTGCAACACTCGCGGATAAGACTTCGCTCGCCGCCAGCTTGCCATGATATGACAACCGGGTGGTCGTTTGCGTCCAGCCGACCCGCCAGCGTTCGGACAAGCAGCGTCTTCCCCATACCCGCCTCAGCCTCAACGACAAGAATTCCGTGACCGAAGTGGGCTTCGTATTCCATCGCGGCGAGCGTCTCATCGCGCTCGGGCGTTGCGAAGAAAAACTGAGCATCCGCACGATCTTCAAACGGCAAACATCGAAGTCCAAAGTGATTCGCGTACATGGGTGACTTTCCTGGCATCCGTAGCCATCATCCCCCGCAACCATCGCGGAGGGTCCATTCAGAACCAGCGCACGCAAATCACGCGCACGCCAATACACCAATAATGCTTTTAGGAAAATCGGACGTTGAACCGCGCCGCTTAAGTTATCGGGCAGTCGCAAATCTGCTCCACGAGCAGAATAACCCAACGAAATGCCCCCGAACGCCCCTGACGATACTGAAAACGCAACCCGCCATTCTCGGCAGCTACCCCTTCGCCTCCGCCTCGCCCTTATTCTGCTCGGCCACTTCCGGCAGAATCGAAACGCGCTGCACCACAAGCGTCCGCGACAGAACATCACCCAGCCGCTGGCGACTTGGCGTCAGGAACACGAGCACCGCGACCGCCGGGAACTGAAATTCGAGCACACGCATCAGGTTTCGTAGAACGATCGCGCCACCTTTCGCACGACCCCCGCCCTCGGCCACTACCTTCAAACCCATCATCCGCTTCCCGATCGTCGCCCGCATCGCGACCTCGAACACCAGACCATACAGTGCTTCTACGACACTGATCACCGGCAAGACCAATTCGATAGCGGGCGTGGGATTCCGCATCTGCTCGAACATCGAGAGGGCCGCGAGATCGTCGTACATGAAAAAGTAAAGAATCCCGCCCCAGATCGGGAACGTAATCGCCAAGTCCAGCAGAAGCGCGAACAACCGCGCCTGCAAATCCGCCACCTGATCGGTCGGACCCACCGCCACACGAAACAACCCGCCGTCTCGACGAGTGACGAACACATAGATAAGAACCGCAGCGAAGATCACAAAAGGAACCACATACCGCAGTCGGTGACCGAATGCCGGCGAAGGCGACGGCGCGAACGCAATCACTGGTGCCATTGCGTCGAGCTCCTCGCCGGTCGTCACCGACCAACTCCCCGCTTCAACCGCCCCGGAAGACGCGTCTACAACGACAGCACGAGACTCCATCAACGCGAGCGAAGACACGCGAGCAAGCGCCGCACGACTTTCCTTTGTCAATGCGAACGGCGGTAGCGCCTTCCAACCCAGGTCAGCTTTCCGATATCCGACCAGCCGTGCCGCGTTGCCCTTCCCCTCGCGAACAACAAGAACCGGACCCAACAACGTCCACCCCGCGCCGACCACCCCAACCGACCGCCCCTCCGACGATATCTCAGTAATCACTGACTCGGACCACTCCGCCTCGCGCGACGTCGAAACGGAATGCTCAAACGCCCCAACCTCGCCGCGCCGAGTTAAGAGATCAATCGCACCGTCACGAATCCAAACCGCGAGGACATCCGCCCCGTCCTCCAACCCCTTTACTGCCCAGCGATCGCGGACCCACGCCCCACCCTCATAACGAACAAACGCAAAAGGAGCTTCGACCGCAACCTCATACGAACCAACCGGAGCCTCCTCCTCTTTCGTGCCACCAACCGGCACATCATCACCCGACTCCGACTCCGACCCAACCCCAACCTCAACCTCAACCGCACCTTCCGAATCGGCATCTACAGCAACCCGCTCCGGCAGTTGAACAGCCACCTCCCCCGCAACCAGTGCATAAAGCACCTGCGTCGAAGCGTCCGCAACGATCAGCCTTGGAACAACCCGACCGGGGAGAG
>JAJRUK010000202.1 GCA_024277835.1 Planctomycetota bacterium
GAGCTGTTGTCGATATTGAGGCAACCAGGGACCGGAACGCAAATGTCATCCGTCCACACGTCGTTATCGTCACAACATCCGTCGTCAGGAACATTCGCACAACCCGTGATCGCATCGCAAGTGTCGATCGTACAGGCTACGCCATCATCGCAGCGTGCGCTGTTATCGTCGAACATGCAATCGCCGGTCAGGTCACAACTGTCGTCAGTGCAAACACTGTTGTCATCGCAGTTGCCATCGTCAGGGACGTTCGCACAGCCTGTAATCGGATCACAACTATCGTTCGTACAAGTGACACCGTCATCACAACGATCACTGTTGTCAATAAAGACACAATCGTCGATCAAATCGCAACTGTCATCGGTGCAAACGTCGTTGTCATTGCAATTGGTGTCATCCGGCGCGTTGTCGCAACCAGTCAACGCGTCGCAAGTGTCAACCGTACAGACCACGCCATCATCGCAACGGGCGCTGTTATCATCAAAGATGCAACCGAGGGTCAAGTCGCAGCGATCATCCGTACAGACGCTGTTGTCGTCGCAATTACCGTCATCCGGGGTGTTAGAGCATCCGGTTGTCGGGTCGCAAAGATCGACCGTACAAACCACACCGTCATCGCAACGAGCGCTGTTATCGACGTTTATGCAACCAGTGGCAGCATTACAACTGTCGTCCGTACAAACATTGCTGTCGTCGCAATCCACAGGTAGCTGATCGCAACATCCATCCTGCGTGCAGAAATTGACGGTGCAGGCGTCGTTGTCATTGCAATCATCATCTATGACGCAATCCGGAGTGTTTGAACATACACCTAGCGTACACACATCAGTCGTACAAGCGTTCGTATCGTTACAGTCGGGGAGAACAGTGTTTGAGCCAGCGGGTGTAATCAGCTCAGTCACCGGACAGTTGTCAGCGCCGCTGTTGCAGAGATCCTCCCAGCGAAATCGGACGGTATCCGAAAGGTTCGCCGGATCATCCAACTGAATCATGTACGTGCGCTGCGCGAAGCGAACACGACCACCACCCGGCAGCCCGGGCAGGCCTTTCTGGATGCTGCCCGCTTGCCCCAAGAGGCACGGTAGCACGCAGTTCAAACCCGTCGCCGCGTCGCAAACACCGCCATCATCCGTGCAAATCGCGTTGCCCTGAATATTGATGATCGGCAGACTCCCTACAGCCGGAACACGTGTGACGCCCGCAGTCGCGTTCACCTCGTCCCACGCTTCCAGCAAGCGAGTCACATCGTCGCAATCGTCGAGATGCGTCGCCGTCATCGTACACTCGGTGAACTCTCCGGCGCATCGTATCTCGCAGCCTTTGGTTGCGCCCAATCCGTGTTCCGCACCGGCCGGACACTGTGCCATCGCCGGAGCAGCCGCCAAGGCAACAACCGCACTAATCGCCAAAACCCACTGCCGGAAGAAACCGTGCGGCCTACACGTACCGCGCAGCACCACGAGTCCACTAGCCATATCATCGCTTAACATCATTCGCCTCCAAATTCCTCAACACCTCGCAAGCACTTCCCAAGTGCTGCCCGGTAGTCACTTCTCTGACTTTAATAGTCCCGCCGATCTCGGATCGACGATTAAGAACAGGCTGTCTCAACGACACCGATCATCGGTTCCTGCTCACAAGTTTTCGCACGCACGATGCCCCACCGCTCGCGGAACAATCGTATGCTGATCTATCATTCATCTCGCCGCGTCGCCGAACCGGCGCGACCGGCTCGCTCTCCAATCTCCAATCGATCCAACACGCCGGAATCGGCTTGCAATTCATCGCCCCCCGCGCCGATCGGATCGTACGCGATCGTGCCCGACTCAAACCCCATTCCAATAAGCGTTTTGCTACTAAGACCGAACCCCGCGCAAACAACACCGAACATCGAAAACCGTTGAGCGACACCCAAAAGCGGCATCGCGACATTGGGCGAACCAGGACCTCCGCCAGCAACCCCTCTGATGCGAGCCTTCCCGTGATTCGTCTGAAGATTTGAAAGGATTAGGTGGTTGGGCGCAGGATAACGACTAATCAGGCTTTGATGCCAGCAAGTGATGTCGTGCTGTGTTCCCGAAAAACGCCGCTCGTTCTCGTTCCAAATGTCGTAGCGCGCCGTCGTCGTTGCCAAAGCAAGACCATTATTTCTAAAATCAGCCACCACCGGCATAAGCGTCAACTCGGTGTTGCTCGACAAAGTACCGCCCAGACCCTCGATGATCCGGGAAACGCCCGCCGCCTCGAACGACCACAGAAGCGTATCAGGGACAGCATCATACTCCTGACCGTCCAAGAGGAGCATACCCGGGTCACCACCGCTAGGGGCACCCCGCTCACTACGTAAAGCCTGAAACGCATACGCCCCGTACTCAGAAGCGCCGATCTCGTGATAATCAACCGACAGCGCATAACCAGAAAGGTGGTTCCAAGATATCTCTTCACCCGCACTATCCACAGCCCACGCCATCACATAACCGCGCAGCATTCGGAACCCCGGCGATCTCTCCCCGTCAGGGCGACCGTCATCGTCAAGAATGGTGAACGGCTGACAACCGCCAGCCATCCCGTTGACCGCCGACCACGAAGTCGTCTGGTTCCCGGTAAGCTTGAACTGACAATCAACGAAGTTCCAACCTGGCTCGGCTGCGACGATGACCTGCGGCGGATCGCCCGCGTAAACAGCATCCCTTGGCGGGTCGCCATTGACAAAATAGAGCTGAACCTCAACGTCTTCGGGATAATCGTTGGCAATATGGATGAAGGTGTCAATGGATACGTTGCCATCGGGACGCCACTGAATTTCCACTGACGGAAACAGCAGCAGACTACCCTTCTGCGAAACACTCGTACGAAAATTGTCGCCCCCCGAGCACAACGCCGGCGCGAGCACAACGAACGGAACTACTCTGAGCAAACTTGCGCGTTTCAACAACCTACATCCTCCCGAAAACCCAAGGTGCCATCCATTGGCACCTTAACCAACAAACCTAAACCTACAGTGCCAGCGGAAGCGGGCGACAAAACCGGCCTGAAGGCGGTCGCGCGGCAGGAAAAACCATCGCGTACGCGGTGTTTCCCCTCCAATAATGGCGCGGCACCCAAAACCGCAGCACCGCTATGTACGCGCAACTTGACAATTGACGCCCTCCTTGACCGCCCAGATGCTACACTTTATCAGACTCCAACGCAACCACAATTCCCGCAATAACGATGTTCACGCACCGAATCCTGTTGTTTTCTGGGCTGTGAGGGCACTTCATAGCCGAGTAAGTCGTTCAAACGCTACGAGTCGAGGCACGATAATCCCTTTAAACAGGCTCGAAAGCGATGCTCCGCAGTTATTGAGCTGAAAGCGAATGGCGAGTTAAGGCGAGACTTTACTGATGAAATAAAATGTACAAAGTGACACGAATTCTTCCTGTCGCGAGGAATCCGTAGCGGCGGACAGGTTGTGCTCGGGGGCCGTTAGAGAAGCGCGCTACGCGTAGATCGGATTTCCGACCAAGCAGGTACCGTAAGCTCTTTGGTAATGACGTGCCAGCGCGATTACGCCTGATGGCGAGTTGGTGACCGGTTTGTGTCAGGAACCTTCGCTGCTGAACGTCGCGAGCACCAAGCCCACATCGACCGTGTCCACATCGCCATCGGAATCGGCATCGAAGACAGTGCAGGCCGCGTCGAGAAACGGCGAGTCAGGACCACTCACGCACGCGGCGAGATTCAGCAAGTCAGAAGGCGAAAACGCGCCATTGCAATCATAGTCGCCAACGCCAGACTCGTATGCCCCTCGATCAACAGTTCCGCAAAGCACGCGTGGCCCCCCGCCAATATCGAATTCTCCCGCGACTGAAACACGAGTCGGGTCTCCTGTGTTGATCGCGGTCGACGAAGCACTTGGTCGCAAGTCGTCGTCGAGCGTCCCGGCGATCAAGTCAACTCCTACCGCGTCGCGAAAGTTCGGATCGGTCCCATCATTGCCAGCGCCGCCAAGCGATCCGCTCCAGCCCTGCACAGTCGAATAGTCAACAGTGATCCCGCCGCCATCGAGTTGGCTCGCTTCGTTCGAGCCACTCGCGTCGGTGTTGCCCCACAGGATCGTACTCATGAGCGTCACGTTGCTCCCACTTGCCGAGACTCCCCCGCCGACAAGATCAGCATCATTGCCAGCAATCGTACAGTTTTCAAACATCAGCGCAGCACCAGCTCCCGCGATCGCGCCCCCGACCCCCGCGCTATTGCCGGAGAAAACAGAACTGGAGACCGTCACAGAACTACCGGACACCCAGATCGCACCGCCGGAAGTCAGGGCTGAGTTGCGGCCAAACACACACCCGTCAAGTATCGGGGACGAACCAAACTCGGCGAACAGCGCACCGCCTGCGCCATTTGTCGCCGTGTTGTCGAAGAATGCTGTCAATGTAATTGTAGGCGAACCACCGAACTGTGCGAAGATACCGCCAGCGCGCGTCGCAGAATTATCCACGAAGCGACAACGCCGAATCGTCGGACTGCCTGGCGTGATGACCATCCCGCCGCCGACATCGTTCGGGGCTAACCCGTTCGCATTCCCGCCCGTAACAACAAAACCGTCCATCACCGCCCCGCCCGTGACACCGGTCGCATCGATCACATGGTAGCTGTTGTCGACCGTAGAACCTGCATTACCAATCTCGCCACTCAAAACAGTCGCATACAAGTCGGGCTTGCGATCATCCCGATCGACCTCGTCACCGCGAAAACCGCCGAGTAGCTGTACGTCATTCAACAAACCAAACGAAGACGTCCGATCTCCCGTCCCACGATCGGGCGTGTATACACCCTCTGCAACCCATATCTCCTCAACAACGCCCAGCGAACATTCCGCAGCCGCGAGCGCGTCCTGCAAGTCCGTCAGCGCATCGCCCCACGTCGCGCCACTCCCACCCGTGGGCGCGTTCGACCGTACAAACAACACGGGTCGACCCGCGGTGGCAGAACTAACCGTTACGTCGTCCAACAACCACCGTGCCGAAGGGTCAATCCCTGTCACTCGGAATCGAAACCTGAATTCATCATGCAGCGCGCCGGAAGGAAGCGGAAGAGACGTAAAACGATACGAATCAAACGCGGGGTCCGTCCCGTCCAACGACTCCAGCAAGACCCAACCCCCGTCAGATGACTGATATTCAACTACTAACTCCTCAACAACCGTGACCGCATCGCCATCGAAGCGAATATGATAGTTAATCCCCGCCTGCGCGACCGCGCCGAGGCGAATCACGTTGCTGCGAATCTCGTCGGGCGCTGGAGACGACGTGCAACCCGCGCAGCAAGCGTCCAACTCCAAAACAAGCGGCGCACTTGGCGCGAATAGCTCACCCGACACAATCGAAGCGCCGACAACATATGGCCACCGTACAGGATCAACAGAACCGCCAAACGTATCACAAAACGGTAACTCAAGCGGTGACGGTTGTGCAGAAATGCAGGAAGCGTTGCTGATTGTCGTCGCGATCGCATTCGATGCGGTCGTCCCGAACTGACCGCACGCACCGCCGCAGGCGTCGATGGCAGAACACATTGTCGCACAGTCCGGATCGCCATCGCAATGATCCGCTCCCCAGTTGTGACCCAGCTCGTGAACGGTCAAGCATGTACGAAGTGCTGGAACCAAGCTAAATCTTGATTGAGAAAACCCGTAGCCGCGGGCATCGCCGCACACGTCGCAGATCACGTCGATGTTCGCAGTCCCAATGACGCCCGCATCAATCGTCTTGCCCGTCATCAAGTGCATCACATCGCGACGGACGTGTTGCATGTTGGTGTTCCACTCGGCAGCAATTTCGTCGAGAAGATCGCGGTTATCGGTTGCAGTATAGGGGTCCGGGTTGGCCGTGCGAACGACGATTGTCGTTATCTCATACGAGAGGCCAAACGACGCCTCGTACACCGCGCTGACTTCGTTCATCACGCTTTCGATGTCCGCAACCGTCCGCGACACTGAGCTTGCGTTTTGTACGTAAAACTCAAAATCCGCATCGAACGCAATGTCCGCGACGCGCGGTGGTCCCATCTGCGCAGCAAGCGCTTGCGAGGTTGCGCCCAGTGGACGTTTCGGAGCATTTCCCACAGCGCCGCATGAAAACGACGGCACTTGTACCTCTGACCCCGCGTAAACGGCGTGCATCACACCCGCCGCCACGCCGCCAGTCGAGCTTGCAATCGGACTCACGTGCCAGCGCTCGCCGCTCGGCAATTCGATCCGAGCCGCCAGCGCGCCGTCATTCCACGTCGCACTGACGAAACTTCCCGGCTCTCCGAGAATCGACCCACGATACGTACGTGCGGGTGTCGTCGCAACTTTCGTCATCACACCATCCGCACCAACCTGAATAACTTCAAAGTTGCTGGCACGGATCGAATAGGGAAGTAGCCGAAGGGATCGTTGAACACCGCCGAACTCGACGACGGCTTCGAGGGTCTGATCGGGGGCTATGCGAACGTTGATCGCCTGACGGTGATACGAAGCAACCGCCGCCGAAAGAGCGACTTCGCCGCCTCGCAATGATGTGTCAACGGCAGGCCCTGCGAAAACCGCGGGCGAGACGCTGACCGCTGTTGCCAGGATCGCCGCCCGGCAAACGTTGAAAACATGCACTTTCCCGACCATTATGGCACACAATTACCGGTCACAGGATCGCATACGGGCGTTGGATTTACGCAAACTTTCGGAGTACCCGATGCGCACGCACCGGCGGTGCAAGAATCGTTTTCGGTACACAGATCCCCGTCCTCACAAATGGTCCCGTCAACAACGTTCGCCGTCTGGCACCCAAGAACCGAATCACAAGTGTCGGTCGTACAATCATTCCCATCGTCGCAGGTGAGGGCCGTCCCGGCTTGACAAATCCCCCCGCTACATGTCTCGGTTCCGTTGCAAAGATCAGCGTCAACACACGAGTTCGCGTCGTTATTGGTCAGAACGCAACCATTCACCGCGTCGCAGGTGTCATCCGTACACGGATTGCCGTCGTCGCACGAAAGCGCTGTCCCGCCGGTACACAC
>JAJRUK010000203.1 GCA_024277835.1 Planctomycetota bacterium
CAAGCGAAAACCCAATCACCCATAGCAGCCTGCTGTAAAACGAAGTTTTCCAGTGTGGCACCGGTTTGCAACCGGTGCAGGGAGCTGAAACAGAAACAATATACCGGTTACAAACCGGTGCCACACTTTTTTAACAGGCTGATAGAGTCAACGAATGCAACTCATAAAGACAATAGGCCCCGTCAGCGCAAACAACAACAGCAACCAACCCGCGTACACGCTCGAACCCAACGAAACATACGCTCTCTACGACAACGAGACCGCCGCCGCCATGCGTTTCGAGACCGTCCAGTGGGTCGCCACCTTCGACGCGCGACTACCAAACTACGCAGGCCAATCGCTCACCAACGAACGACTCGTCCTCCCCTTCATAGGCAGACTCGGCGACGCACTCATCACCGCTGCCTGTCTCAAAGCACTTCGCGATACCTACCCAGACGTCACAATTGACATCGCCTGCCTGCCCGCAGCGAAAGAAGTCTTCCAGCTAACCCCGACCTTGGGCGAACTCCTGACCTACCCCCTTCGCGCCGACCAACTTGACGCCTACAACTACCACCTGTCGTTCGAAGACATCGCCTCCATCCCAAACGCAACGCGGCTAAGCTTGTTCGACCTGTTCAGTACGTGCCTCAACACCCCGCGACCGAATAGACCAGTCTCCCTCAACATCCCCGAGTCAGTCGCGACAAGCAGTGCTCTTCCGCCAACGCAGCAACAGCGCGTCGCCATCCACGTCGGCGAACCCGACTCCCTACGAACGTACCCCATCGACCTGACGATCAACCTTGCCAACGAACTCTGCCAAAACAACATTGAAGTCATCCTCTTCGGCGCACCCTCCGCGCAACACGAAAGCATCAACACCAACCTTGCCCCGCAAGTCAAAAACCGAATCGGAAAAACAACGGCCATCGCCGACCTCGCCGCCACACTTCAACAGATGGACGTGATCATCACGGGCGACTCATTCCCACTCCACCTCGCCGCGGCTTTGAACATCAATACTATCGCCCTTTTCGCCCCAACCGACTCTGCTATCGCAATCGACTACAAGACCATCACAACAATCGAATCGCAAGCAACATGTAGCCCCTGCGGAGTCGCCTTCGGCGCATGTCCCATCGCCCACCCGACATGCATCGCGCACAACGATGTATCCCTCGCTCCAAAGCGAATCGCCATCCAAGTTATCAATCTAATTCAAGAACCCGCCCACCGGATATGAAAAAACGCCCGCACCCAACGCGAGCCCCCGCTCCCCCTGAGCCGCGTGGCTTCAGCCTGCGCGGACTCTCGAACTAAAGGGTGCCCCAAAACTCAGTCCTACCCCCCGCCCTCCCCAACCACAATCACCCGATTCTTCCCCGCCCGCTTCGCCATCAAAAGCGCTTCATCCGCCTTTTTCAAAAGCGAATCAACATCCCCCCCGTCCCACGGAAAACTCGCAAGCCCACCGCTCACCGTAAGACGCCCCTTCTCATCATCCCCCATCGTCTCGAAAGACGCCGCCTCAAGATCATTGCGAAATCGAGCAAGCACGCCGAGTGCTTCACTCGGATGCTTCGACCCCGCAGTTCGAGGGCCATCTGCATCCCAGAACACAACCAAAAACTCATCCCCACCATACCGCGCGACGATGTCCTGCTTGCGACAACTCCGACGAAACAGCTCACCCGTCTTACGAATAATCTCATCCCCCGCCGCATGACCAAACCGATCGTTGTAACTCTTGAAATTGTCGATATCAAAAAGCAACACCGTCACCTGATACCGATCACTAGCTGCCTGCTTCAAGATCGTAGCCAACCGCCCCCGCACAAACCGCCGATTCGGCAACCCGCTACATTCATCCGTCACCGCCAGCGATCGCAACTCCCGCTGCGCAGACGCAACCGAAAGCAAATGGCCAATCAAACTCGCATACGTCCCGAGCTTTTCAACATCGTCCGGACCATAAGGCCCCGACACCGACTCGCCCACGGTCAACTGACCAATCGTCGCCCCATCTGAAACAAGCGGAACAGCAAGCACCGGCTTACCCATCGCCGGACCCACCCGCGACACAGTCCCCCGCACGACAATCTGAGCACTAACCGACCCAACCGCGGCAGACACCATATCCACCAGCCGATCCAACAACGCCCCAGGACTCTCATCCAACAACGATAGCGAATCCCCAATCCGCGAAAGCTCAGCCATCGAAGACATCGCCGGCTCGTTCGTCGAACAAGTCGCTACGTCCTCAAGATGCCCAACTCCAATCGCCCGCTCCAACGCTTCATGCGAAATCGGCGAAACAACATAATCGTCCGCGCCAAAACCAGCCGCACGACGGATGGCTGGCTCGTGCTCCGGCGGACCGCACAACACAATCCGCGCACCATCCCCCGCAGCCTCACGCAAACCCGCAACCGCATCGTCGAGCGTCGTTACGCTACCATCAACGCACGCAACCACCGCCCGCGCTGGTGTTATCGTTAGATCAGCAATCCCCGAAAGAAATGTCGTCGATCCCGCAACGTCCCAAGACGGAAGCAATTCCGCAAACCCGGAAAGACCGGCTGCCCGCCGCGCATCTTCGCCACCGATCAACAGCAACCGATCACGCGCAGGCATATCAATCAACGCACCCTTTGTCATCGAACCGCCCCCGATCCGCCGTCATCCTCACCAGCGCCACGCTCGCCCGGCGAATCCGTCAACCCGTCATCATCCAACAGGGCTGCAAGTTCCTCGTTTGTTAGTAGCGGCTCATGCTCATCGCGATGCTCCCCCGCATCGCTCGAATCAAGACCATCACTCGCTGGCGACCCTCGCTTCGGCGGCTCGCGCCGCGGACCGCCAGGCCCCTTGCGACCGGGCACCTCCGTGTACCGCAACCACGGAACCCGCGCCGGACCCGAGTCTGACGCTTCATCCCCGCTGGCTGATTCCGCAGCATCATCAGACTCAACCGAGACCTCGTCAGAAACCACCGGCGCTGACCTATTCTCAGTCGCGGCGACCTCCGTGACATCAACCTGCTGCACAACCGGGTGTTCGACTGCTACCGATTCTTGAATCGGCGACGGACATCTCGCTTCATCTGTCGCAACCTCAACCTCTTCCGACTTGGCAGACTCGCTACCAACCCGACAAGCTGCCACAAGCGAAAGAGCAGCGTCGTCACAAAATCGCCCGGTCGCCCCCAGTGAAATAGCTTCGTCGCAACGAGGCTCAACCGTCGAAGTACTGGCTACAACGTACACCGGCAACCCCCGCCGAACCCGGCCCACCAGCGAGAAAAATTCCATCTGACCGGACCCAACCAAGGCGACATCAACGACAACCCCGCGAACCGAAGAATCCCGCCCGATCCGTGCCAGCGCGCGGAAAATATCCGGACAATAGCGTGTAAAACCGGAAAATGACCCCCGCGCGTCATCGGAAAGCGGCAACTCCTCCGCTCCGATTCCAACCAAAAGTATGTAAGGTTCCACCTTCATCGATAGGTCGTTTCACCAGCCAGTCATACCCACGGACGCGGTTTGCGCAAATCCCCCGCTCGCACCATTTTATCACTCGACTCCGTCCCGGTCAATGCAAAAACCCCCCTCCAGCGCCATTAGCCACCCGATCGCTCAACCTCAACCCAAAACCGATCACCCCCGACGTTATTCAAGCGAGCGCGAGACGCACGCCGCAACGATGAGAAAACATAACAGAGACCCAACAATGAAAACCTTACAATACAACGCTCTACGAATCGTTGCGGCAATGTTAGCTACCCTTCCGATGCTCGGTTGCTTGGGCGGCGACGCCCGAGTCGAAATCGCAGCCGCCAATCTCATCGATGTCGCGAGCGAGTCGCTCACCCAAACGCTTCGCGAGTACCACAACGAAATCCTCGCCGCCGACGCCCGAAGAGAACAAGACGCCATCCTCGCATTCACCACCCGAATTACTGCGAGCAAAGAAGACCCCGAAGTCATCAACCAGCACACGCGAGACTTCGCCACCGCCCTCGCCAGACTCCGCGCCGACACCCAAACCGAGTGGACCCGCCACACGATCTCAATGGACAATCTCAAGACCTTACAGCAGACGGGCGCAACGCTTCGCAAACTGGCCATCGAATCCCTATCACTCGAAGACGAAACAAAACGCTACCTCACCGACGCCCTCACCCAACTCAAGCAATACCGCACCACCACCAACGCGACCTCCCCCGACCAGTAGGTCGGGTCATCGACTCGGCAGCAACGTAAGGATCGCTGTGCGAACCAAGCCATAATAAGTGCCATAAGGTGGCATGGCCAACGCTAGCGTGGCCATGTCTTCGGAAACCAACAGGCTTTCGTCCGACACATAAACACCGAATCTCTCTTCGATATTTTGAATTCGCTATTTTTGATTCCAAAGGACCAACCATGCTCGACCTCGACAAAACCATCAACGACCTCTTCGCCAAACTTGATACCAAACTCGAAGGCGACGGAAAACGCGATGCCATCGACGAAATCCTCCTTGCCTCACCGCGCGAAACGACTGTCACGTCCCTCGCCGATCACGAAGTCGTCAAACAATTTCGCCAGGAAGCGACCGACGGATTCGTCCGCGTCGATACAGCCAGACGACTCCTGACCCTCATCCAGGTGGCCGTAGATGTCGCCCTCGCCTGACAAAACCGTAGATCGGGTCATCGACCCGACAACCAACAACGATCTAACGAAACGAACAGCCAAATGGAAACCACGTTCTGGGAAGCATCAAGAACCGTCCTCGCCGTCGTCACTCCGCTCGTGGCGATCCCGCTCACGGTGATCACATTCTACTTACGATCACTTCGTGAACACCAAATCACCTGGCACGCCGAACTCGTCAGGCGCTTTGAAACAATCGAACGATCCACGGCGCAGGTACGCGAAACCGTCATCCAATTCGAGCGTGACTACACGACCAAAGAAGAATGGCTCCGCGAGTGCATGCTGGCAAGACAGACCCTCGAAAACCTCAGCAAGACAGCCGTCAAACTCGAAACGTCGATGGACAACATCGTCTCCAACGTGCAGCCATTCCTCACGGCCGCCGGAAAGCTACTCAAAGAGAATGAAATCGCAGAAGCACGAAGAAGCGGGCAACTCTGATCGCCGCCGAAGCGTAGGTCGGGTCATCGCCCCGACAATGTAGCCCCCGTTGTGCGGCCCAGCGCAGGGTGGGTTATTGCCCACCTTCTTCGACGTAAGGAACCAAACAAAATGAAAAACGGAAGAAAAACAAGGGAGATCAAACGCATCCGCAACGAAACACTCGTCGCGCTGCGGGTGCTATACCCTGGCTCCATCCAGGCGGACCAGCTCTTTCGGAGTCTGCTTGTGCTCTTTCCGACGCTCGAATTCGATCACTTCAAACGCGACCTGCACTACCTGTGCGACAAAGCGTATGTCCAAAGAATCGAAGCCGAGGGCGACGACGACCCGGCGCTCATCCCCTGGCGCAGACGATGGTTTCGCCTGACGACCAGCGGAATCGAGCTGGCTGACCGCTGCATCAGCGATCCCGCGTTGGATGAGTCATGACTACCACACTATCCACAAGCAACAAAGCGAACCTCGCTCAAAAGATTTCTCTTGGTTTGCGAGAAAAAATTGCTCAACAAGTGAGCCAATACGATCGTGTGTCGCGTGCTCTAGCCCTTGAGATTGACAAGAAACATACCATCACCAAAACGTATCACGTCACGCTCGGTCAGCTTCAACGTTTTCTAAAAAGACTTCATCAACATTCGGTGGCTGCAACAAAGCAAACCTCAATCAGCAAGAAGGCCGGAGTGACCGGTGCTACTGCGGACGCGCAATTGCAAGCGCGTCGCGAACGGCAGGCGGAAATCGCAACAGTGTTGCAACACGTCTTCGGCAACCTCGCGGAACTCGAACCCGAACTTTGGAGTCACCGCGCGTTCCTCATGCTCATGGGCCTTGCTTATGAGAAACTTTCAACCAATCAGCACGAACTTTCGACTGATGAACTCGTCAAACTCACCAAATCCCTCGGCGACGCCTGCCGCGTTCAACCCCAAATCAAAGTCAAGAAGGCCCCCTCGGAATCAGGCAATAGTGAAACCGGCCCCCTCCCCAACAACTTTGCCGAGATCGTCCGCCATGTCTACGGCACAAATTTCAACGAAACCGAAAAAGACAAACCTGCCACGAGCGCCAATCAGAGCAGCGACCGTGAGGGAGCTGGCCGGTAATGCATGGAATTACAGTTCTGTATTTGGCAGGTAGTCATTCACATCGAGCATCTTCACGCGCGGCGAAAATGTAGCATGAAGACTTTCGAGCTTGCCAGCTAACCACTCGTGTTGACTTGGCCAATCTGCCCTCTTCGTTGGGTCAACCTCGTGTTGCCTTAACGCAATCCTGCTCTCTTTGCGATTCGGAAGCTCTTCCCATTCGAGTGAAGTACCGACCTCCCGTTCGATTGCGTCCTTATCGTCATGTAGCAGGTGGAAGTGGGTCTTCGCATCTGGACCGGACAGTCCTACGTCAACGGCAATGAAGTTCTTGATACTGTTGACAGAAGCATGCATCGCGAAGTGGGTCTTGCCCAACGCGAAGTTCGTCCAATGTTGCGGACGGGGTTTTTGTGGCTTCACGTCGCTTTTCCTGGTCAGCAGTAGGTTCCGAAGTGCCGACCAATATTCTTGCTGAAGGAGTTTTGTTTCTGTTAGGCTCCCTTCCTCAATTTGTTTAGCGGCACCACTTATCGTTCGTGACCAATCGTTCGGTTTGCCGACGACGTTAAATTTTGGAGCAATCGCTGACTCACCGATCTTCCACAGCTCAATCTCCAGCCCAAAGAAATTGAATCGATCATCAGTGATTTCGTTGAGCCAATCCAAAGCGGCTCGATGCTCGTCGGTAAACTCATCCGCGATCCAAACTATTGTGACGGCCTTAAGCCCTGCTGCATACGTGAGAAGTTGACCTAGATGTCTGTGGTCTGTTTTTTCAAGCTGGTTTTCAATTAGAACCCAGTGACCAGTTCCCGTGTCCTTGCACAGAATGTCCGCCCGAAAAGGACCAACGCTTTTTTCTTGGGCCTCAAGCTCGAGTTCGACACCAATAGTGTCCCCCAAAAGGGCGAGGTTGCAATCTTGAGCGAGCCAGGGCGTGAAATCACCCGCTTCCGTTTCCCAGATCTTTCGAAGATCGACTGACTCCATTGTCCCGAGGCTTGTCATCAGTTCCTCCCAGCGAATGTTATTCAAGTTAGACTACATGTTAATCTCAACGGACACCCGTTGGTAGTTCTTGGCATTATTTTGCGGCCTGAACGGGCTCGCGTCCAATTTCAGTAAGCGGGTACCCGCTCGAGCTTGGCCTGTGCCATACCTTTCGTACAGAACATGCCGGTTTTCATGTGTGGCCCCAGTTTGTAACCGGGGCAATCGAAGTCGCGCTCAAAAAGTGGACCAGTGTGCAAGACAGGCTGACAGCGGACGAAAAATGGTGGAGTGGGCGGGTAAGCCGAATTTTGTCCCTCGCATGAAGCGAATGGGCGATCATTTATCTAAGGTCAGCGGTCGCCCGCTGACTCAAGCACCCTACCCGCGGCTTACGGGTGCCACAAAGTGACACTCAGTGAGACGGGCCGTCTCTCGCCGCTTATTTGGGCTTGCTGGCGGTGGGGTTTGCCCTGCCGCGATTGTCACCAACCGCGCGGTGCGCTCTTACCGCACCATTTCAACCTTACCGGCGGATCGAAACCCGCTTAGGCGGTGTATTTTCTGTGGCACTGTCCCTCGGGTCGCCCCGGGTTGGCGTTACCAACCACCGCGCCCTGCCCAGTTCGGACTTTCCTCTCAACAAAGCACGAGACTCTCTTGAGCGATCGCCTTCGCCCACTCCACCGGACGCATTCTACGTCCGGGGAGCGAACTCCGCTATGCGACCAGTTTTCAAGCGCTAATCCGGCGGTTGGGCGAGCCATTTTGAGGTGCGTTTTGCTTCCGTTGGCGCACTGGCTGCTTTGATGCGCTCGATCACGCCTTTGGGTTCCGCCGTCGAATTCGCTCCAACGCCGACGGGAATTGGTGCAGCCCGTTTCCCCATGTTCTCGCGGCGACGTTTCTGTGACTCATCCTCCGATGGGGGGGCTGTGACAGCTTCGCCGCCAAACCCAGGATCCTCTTCGGCGTTGTAATCGTCGAGAAACTGTCGATCTTGCCGTTGCCAATGAACGATCACATCGTCTACGTCGCCGTAGGCTTTGTCCGCGGACCAGAGCTGGAAGAAATCCAGGTTGTTTGATCGCGGCGGTGGCGACGGCATATCTACCTGCGTACGCATTGGCATCAGGACGCTGTCGCCAATGACGAAGGCCTCGCCCGGTCGAAGTGATGGAAGCATCTGAATCACGCCCGCGAAGTGATCGCCGACGACCTTTGAGACATAGTGTTGATCTTCGGGGTTACTCAGGCGCATGACGATGAAGCTGTTGCACTGCGCGAGCACGGTCTCGGAGAGTTCGGACGGTCGCTGCGAAATGATCATCGCGCTGACGCCGTATTTTCGACCTTCCTTGGCTACGCGCTCGACGGCTTTTTTCGCGAAGCTCTTGCCGACATCGACGCGCGGAACGTAGTTATGCGCTTCTTCAAAGACCAGTAGTGTCGGATGACGATCGGCGGCGGGCGTCCAGAAATTCAGCTCGAACATCAGCCGGGTCAAGACCGCAACCGTGACGTCAACGATCTCGAACGGGATCCCCGACAGGTCGATGATGGTGATGTTGCTGCGCGGTTCGACGCGTCCGGTGAGCACTTTGATGAGATGGTTCATCAGGTTCGATCGCTGTTCTGGTCCGTTCATGCCGTCGATGTGATCGCGGAAGTATCGCGACTTGAGTCCGTGCGAAATGGGTTTGAGTAGAAACTCGTAGCGTCGGTCGTTGAACTTTGTATCAAGCTGATCGATAAGCCCAAGAAGTTTGCCAAAGTACAGCGGATGGGCTGTCTCGCCTTCGGGATTTCCTCGGTTGAAGTTACAGCGCTGCTCGCGCATCAACGCTTGTTGTTCACCGATCGGCAGGGAGCGAAGTGATAACTGACTAAACGCGAGATGGTCGTCGTTGAGAACGAATCGTGCGTCGTTGAGGTTTTCGGCGTACAGTTTGAGGTGATCGAGTGAGAAGTAGATCGGCGTATCGAGCGTGAGCGATTCTTCCAGGTCGAGTTCTTCGGCGGCAGCCTGTTTGAATTCCAAAAGGGCAGACCGCAGGAACGAAATCTGCGTTGAGACGTGCAGCGGGTTCGAGCGATCGAGAAAAAGCTCTTCGATCTCTTCGTACTTCAATAGCCAATACGGAACGACGAGGTCGTCTGCGCCGAGATACGTGACGTTCGCATTGAGCTGCCCTTCTTCGTCGCTGAAAGCAGCGCGGTACTCGCCGTGCATGTCGAACAGGACGACCTGCGACTGTTGCAAATCGGTTAGCTCCTGGAGAATTTTCGCTGTTGTGCAGCTCTTTCCACCGCCGGAGTTTCCGACGATGGCGACGTGTTTTGCGAGAAGCTCGGTCCCGAGCACCTTTACGTCGTAGTCGGGGTTGAGGCAGAACTTTCCGAGCACAAAACTCTGTGGATGCTCTGAACCGGCGAGAAGCTGATCGAACGATCCGAAGATCGACTCGAAATCGCTGGGGGCAGCGACCCAGACGTCGTCGCCGACGATGGGGTATTCATTCACGCCGCGCGCAAAGCGTCCTGCTTTGATCTCGCCGAGAAGCTGGATCTGCATGAGGAGCTGCGGTTCGACATCGACGACCGTGACGTCTTGTCGTCCGGTGCCGGTGACGAACCCGACGAGCGTTCGATCGTTGATCGGGATGGTGATGTACGACCCGAGTTGTCCGATGCGGTAGGTCTCACCGTCGTGCTCGAGGTTCAGGTCGGGCGTAGTGATGAGAACTTCGATGCCGGTGCTATCAACTTGAACGACGTTTCCGACCTTAAGCGGGTTCATACTGGCTCCTCGTGGTTATCGGCGGCGCGCGAGTGGCGCGCACGCTATGGAATCTAACGAGGTAATCGTACAATCCCGGCGACGAGGGTAGCGGGGAGAATTCTATGGCAGAAAGTGCGTTCGTGCTGGGTTTCTATCGGTCTAGTTGATGGGTGTGGGGTCAAAAGTTGTGCGGTGAGTGTCCGCGTGTTTCTTCGCGTGCTATGATCCGATAAGGAGAGCGGACCGGCGGTATTGTGACGCTTTTTTGGGAGTAAGAGTGATGGACGATGGAACACTTTCGATTCTTCTGACAGTAGCCACTGTGGCAGGGGCGTTTGGCGTGGTTGTTTTGATCTTCTTCGTCCGCAAGGGCGGTGGGTGAGGTCCGAAGAACGCGTGCCAGGTGGATCCTGGTGAACAGAAGAAGAATTGAGATTCGCGATTGTATGAGCTGAGTGCGCTGACTCAGATCAAGTGGTCGGGGAGAGGGTCTGGTCGTTTGGGCTTTGCTTTGTGCGAACAGTATGGCGGCGCTGTGCTTGGCCATGGCACCCAGCGTCTATCCCCCGTCTTCCATGCACATCACTCATCTCGCCCTGCTTACGTTTTGCTCGGGGCGATTCCTTCTGCCCAGCAGATCGAGTACCAGAAGGCGGCGTCTGGGAGTTTTGCCCATTCCGTCAGGCTTTTCATTCCTTTGTCGTAGGCTTTGCGGTCGAGCCAGCCTTGTTTGATGACGGCGTCGCGCGCGCCTTCGAGGATTCCGATCAGGTTTGTGACCGACGGTTCGAACGTGCGGTGGCCTTGGCAACTTCCGAAGAAAAGCCAGGTGTTGCGCGATGGTTTCGCGCCGGCTTGGTGAAGAAGCGAGACGAGGCGTCGTCCGATGTATGGGTCGTTTCCGAGTCGTTCGTAGGTGCGGTAGTATGCCTGCCAGACTTCGATGAGTCCGGGCGGGTCGGGGCAGAAGCGGATGAGGTCGTGGTCGTCGTCGGCGAGAACGATTCGTCCGCCGGGTTTGGCTGCGCGAACCATGCCCTTCACGATTTTCAGCGGGTCGGGGACGTGTTCCAGAAGAAAGCGGGTGTGGACGACATCGAACGTACCGATGTCGCTTTCTTCGAGCGGCATGGTCTCGGCGGGTCCGAGCCGGAAATCGACGAGGTTTTCCTCGCTGGCTGCTATTGCCTGTCGCTTTGCCTCAGCCAGTTGAGTCTCATCGCGTTCGATACCGACGACGCGACCGGTCGGGCCGGCCGCTTGCGCCATGGCCCGGGCGAATTGCCCCAGGCCGCAACCCACGTCGAGAATCCGCTCGCCGCCGATGAGTCCGAGTTCGCGGAGTGCTTCCTCGTTGACGAAGGCGTTCATGACGGAGAGTCGTTTTTGTTCTTCGGAGGATGTACCGTGGATGTAACTCGTGTCTGATTTTCGGTTGGCCACAGATGCACCTTTCAAATGGCGAGGGTCGTTATTATTGACGAAGGTCGGCTGTTCATCATCTATAGCACGATTGCCGATCGAATGCGACTCGTGTTTGGAAGCGTTGGGCAGGGTTTGTCGCTTGGGATCGTGTTTTCTGATGGACCGCATGGCGGCGTTGCGTTTGGCCATGGCACCCTTCTGATTGAGCGTGACACCCTTTAAGGGACGCGTTTCGTCGAGTCGTGGTAGACGAAGTTACTGTAAAAACCGATCGAAATGCCTCTCGCCAAGGGTGTGCGGGTTTGCTACGATTCGTCATTCCGCCGGGGGGATGTCTTCTGGTGGAGTTTGGCACGCCGGTTGCACGCCGTACCTGCGTATCCGGAGAAATGATCCGGGCGGAACCTTCGCAGACCGATCGCCGCTACGTACGCTGGCAACCACGGTCATCCGCCCTTTTTCGCAACCTTTTTCGATTGTTTGTTAAGGAGCTATGGGACATGTCGACGCTTAACCCTTTTGCTATTGCTCAGGCTCAGCTTGATGAGGCGGCTGAGAAGCTTGGTCTTGATAAGGCAACGCACGAGCTTTTGCGCTGGCCTATGCGTGAGTATCACTTCACGATGCCGCTTCGCATGGACGACGGGAGCACCCGCGTTTTTAAGGGCTATCGCGTGCAGTACAACGCCGCCCGCGGGCCGACAAAGGGTGGTCTTCGCTGGCATCCCGATGAGACGATCGATACGGTTCGCGCGCTTGCTGCGTGGATGACGTGGAAGACGTCGGTCGTTGATATTCCGCTTGGTGGCGGTAAGGGCGGGATTATTTGTAACCCGAAAGAACTATCCAACGGTGAGAAGGAACGCCTCGCGCGTTTGTTCATTCGAGCGGTTGGGCATGAGCTTGGTGTTGATCGCGATGTGCCTGCACCGGATGTTTACACGACTCCGCAGATCATGGCGTGGATGATGGACGAATACGAAGCCATGGTGGGTCATTCGCATCCGGGGATGATTACGGGTAAGCCGATTCCGCTTGGCGGGTCGCAGGGTCGTGGCGATGCGACGGCTCGCGGCGGTGTCTACGTCGTTCGTGAGACTGCGAAAGACCTGAAGATGGACATGGGCAAGTTGACGTACGCGATCCAAGGATTTGGTAACGCGGGTCAGTTTGCGGCGACGCTTCATCAGGAGATTCTTGGCGGTGGAGCGCTCTTGGCTGCGTCGGATTCTCGTGGCGGTGTGTTCTGCAAGGACGGGCTTGATGCGGCAGCGCTGGTGCGTCACAAGCTGGAGACGGGGCGGGTGGCAGATTTCCCGGGTTCGACACCGATTAGTAATGAGGAAATCCTTGAGCTTGAGTGCGACGTGCTTTATCCGGCTGCTCTGGAAAACGCGATTACGCAGAAGAATGCCAACAACGTCAAGGCGAAGATCGTCTGCGAGCTTGCGAACGGACCTACGACGCCTGAGGCGGACAAGATTTTGTTTGAGAAGGGCGTTTTTGTGTTGCCGGACTTCCTAGCGAATGCGGGTGGTGTGACGGTTTCGTACTTCGAGCAGGTGCAGAATACGTACAACTACTACTGGTCGCTGGAGGATGTTCAGAAGCAACTCGACCGGAAGATGACGGACGCGTATCGGGCTGTGAAGGATATGAGCGACAAGATGAAGGTGCATAACCGCTTGGCGGCGTACATGGTGTCGGTCGCACGGGTGGCAGAGGCTTGTAAGCTGCGGGGTTGGGTTTAGGTAGCCTCACGGTTCATTTGCGAATGTGACGCCCGACCCTGGTTATCGGAACCTGGGTCGGGTTTTTTCGTGCGCGGGTTGGGTTGGGTAGCTGGTACGGGAAGTTTGTTGGCAGTGGTGGCTTTGGTCTTTAGATGAGGGGTGGTTCTGGGCACAATATCTATGGCCTAGCGGTCGTGTGGGCCTCTATGTTGTACTCTGGTAGAGTTGGTGACCAAATGCTAATTTGTGCTAAAATATGCAGAATTAGCAGTTCTCGATTGACAGCGAAGCATCTTATGCTAAATTGGCATTTCTTAGCATAGATTAGCAAATCGCCGCTTTGGATCGCAGATCATGAAAATACCGATGACGCCGCCAAAACTTGATGCACTGATGGAGGCTGCGGAGAGGGCTGGCCGGTTTGGCGAAATCTTTTTCGCCATGCAGGACTCGGCTATCGACTCAAGGTACTTCCACTGGGACGAGCTGCGCCATCGACCACCTCCGGAGGGTCTAACTTCCAAAGAGTGGTGGCTTGCGGTCATGATGAGGCGTAGTAGTCAATTCTGTCAAATTCCTCTGAAGGATACAAAAGGCGTTCCTTTCCGGTATGCAACACCCGATCCAACACAAGAAAGACTGCATGATGTAGATTTCCTCGTTGGCGGAACCCTCAAGGATGCTGATCCACTCACGAACCCTGCGATGAAGGACCAGTATCTGCTGCGATCGCTACGAGAAGAGGCGATCACTTCGAGCCTGATCGAGGGGGCGGCCACAACTCGGGAGAAGGCGAGGGAGTTATTGAGGACGGGTCGCAAACCGCGAGACCACGCTGAAAGGATGATCGTAAACAACTATGTGACGATGCAATACCTGACGAAGCTGCGGGATCGTGAACTCTCCTCGAATCTCGTGTGCGAAATTCATCGACTGATCACCAAAGGAACGCTAGAAGATTCAAATGATGAGGGACGATTCCGCGCGCCTGATCGACCGATTGATATTGCGGATAATGAAGGGAATGTTTTTCATGTCCCGCCAGGCGCTGGTGAGCTTCCCGAACGCATGCGCGCCATGTGTGAATTCGCGAATGCCAGACACAACAAGCCGTTCCTTCATCCGGTGTTGCGTGCCATCATCTTGCACTTTTGGCTCGCGTACGATCATCCCTTCGTGGACGGCAACGGGCGTACGGCGCGCGCTTTGTTCTATTGGTCGATGCTTCGAAGCGACTACTGGCTCGCCGAGTTTATTTCGATTTCATCAATCATACTGAATGCGTCGGGGAAATACGGAACAGCGTTCCTCCATACAGAGACGGACAACAACGACCTCACCTATTTTATCCTCTACCATCTTGATGTGTTGCGCCGCGCGATTGATGAGCTATACAGCTACATACGTCGCAAGACCAGGGAGCTTCAGTATCTGGAGCGGGAGATGAAGGGGGCTGCCTTATTCAACGATCGGCAGTGCGCTCTTCTTGCTCATGCGCTCAAGCATCCGAATCGTGAATACACGGTTAACTGGCATCGAGGTCAGCACGGTACCGCACACCAAACCGCGCGCACGGATTTGCTTGAGCTTGCGGAGAAGGGGTTGATGAACAAGCGGAAGGTTGGGCGGCAGTGGCGGTTTACGCCTGTGGCGGACCTTGATGAGCGGTTGCGGAAGTAGTTGCGGGGGCGGTGTGCTTGTCGGTCTTGTGTCTTGAGCGGGGTCCGTTGGCGTATGTGAATCCGCGCGGGCTAAAGCCACGCGGCTCAGGGGGTTATGGACATTGCCAGTGCCACGCAGTGTTGGGACTGGTGCCTATTCCCTTCCCGGTCGGAGTTGGGGGCCTGGGACGGTGATGGTTGCGGATCGTTTGATTTCGCCGCGGCTTGAACCCCTACCTCTGCCGGGAACTGTTACTGAGACGTTGTAGGTTCCTTGTTTGGCGAAGACGTGGACTGGCTGGGCGACGACGGATTCGTCGCCGTCGCCGAAGTACCAGCGGAACTTTTTCGGCGAGAGCGAGCCTTTGGTTTTGAAATGAACCTCGAGCGGTTTCGCGGGGTTTGGTGTGAACGCTCTAATGTGTAGCCACGGAATCTTGCGAATCGAGTCTTGGAAAAACAAGATCGCGCTTGCGGTGTCTGACTTACTCGCTTCGCCGATGGTTCGCGGCGTGACGCTTGCGCCGATTGTGCGGAGCCACTCGATCAAGCTCTGATTGTGCTTGCCTTTGATGAAGTCGTCCATGTCGTAATGGACCTGGACGGGTTGATGATGGTCGATGCCCTTCCATAACCCCGGAAGCTCGTCGCCTTGCAAGTCGGGACGAGTGACGGCGATGGCGCGGAAGACCTCCGGGTTTCTCATGCCCGCATAGAGCGCGAACGTCGCACCTCGTTTCCATCCGTAGAGCAGAACGCGGTCTTCGGAAATGTTGTGGCCTGCACGGACGTGCTTGACGGTGGAGAGGATTCGCCGTTCGTTTTTCTTGAGCACGTCGGGCAGGTTGGTTGGTTCGCTTCCCCAGCCGCGTTTTTCGAATTCGATACTCGGAACCGCGATGAGGAATCCGTATTGCTCGGCGAGCTGGGTCCATTCGCGGATTTGCTTGTGGGGGGCGTCGGGGAAGTTCGACGGACAGGCGACGATGAGTGGCCAGGCTTTTTTGCGGTCGTAACTGGACGGGCGATAGAGAAGATACTCGCCGCCGGTCTGCGGTTCGATGCAGGGGTAAATCGGTTCGGGGACGTTGGGGTCGATGAGCTGCGAACAGCCGGGGATGATCGCCGCTATCGCGAGGAACAGGGCGATGGTCGTTTGGCTGTTGAGTTTTTGGTGTGTCCGAATTCGCGTCATCGATGCATTTTCTCCCATGGCAGGTCGCCGGTCCGAATGATGCCCGACCCCTCCGGTGGGGTCAAGAACCGGGGTTTTGTACGTCTGGGCCGGGTTTTGGGTGCGATTGGGTGGCATTCGGGTTGGAGATCGATACCACTGGCTTGATCGCGTTATAACCGATGTTATAATATCAGATGTCCGCGAGGAGGTGCAGCGATGAAGCCAGTAAAGCTAACGACGGTCGGAAATTCAACCGGTGTGGTTCTTCCGAAGGAGATTCTTTCGCGTCTTCGGGTTCAAAAGGGCGACGTCTTGTACGTCCTTGAGACGCCAAACGGGATTGAGCTTACTCCTTACGATCCGGCGTTTGCGAAACAAATCGAGGTGGCCGAGCAGGTGATGCGCGAGGACCGTGACGTTCTCAAGAAGCTCGGAGAGTAATCGCCGTGAAGGAACCTATCTGGATTCGCACGGACGTGGCGCTTGCGATTCATCGCCGTCAAATCTCCGAGCACGGTGGCGATGACGGTTTGCGCGACGCGGGTTTGCTTGACTCTGCGCTCGCGAAGCCGAAGAACGTGTTCGCCTATTCTCAAGATGACCCTGATGCGGATGTCGATCTCGCTGTGCTTGCTGCGTCCTACGCGTTTGGTATTGCGAAGAACCATCCATTCGTCGATGGCAACAAGCGTGTGGCCTATGTTGTGTGTCGTACTTTCCTGATGCTCAATGGCGCGGATGTCGTAGCCTCGGCGGATGAGAAGTATGATACGTTTCTAAGTCTTGCTGCCGGGTCGATTGATGAGGGGGAGCTGGCGGTGTGGATTAGGGTGCACATGGTTTCGTGTTAGTGTCGCTTTGCCGAGCCGGTGGACGTTAGCGTCGTCGTCAATTAGTGTCTGCCAACGCCTCAACGTCAACGATCGCAAGTGACGTTAGTCCGACAAAAACGACAAATTGCGAGTCAGCCGACCAGACCATGTCGAGTAATATGTCACGTTCCGGCGTTGCAACCTTTCCGTATAGATCCGTGACCATCGAAATCCGAACTGGCATGCCGACGTCCTTCACGTCGGGGAGGGAGATGAATCGAACGAAGTGCTGCCTTCCACTGATCGCGGGCGCTGGTCCCCCAGGGAAGTGGACAAACCCCGGTCGCCAAGCACGGCGATCTTGCGACATGTAGACACTCGCCATTCGCGCCTTCGAGACCATCCCGGTAAGCACCTCGCGCCGATTCAAGTAGCAGGCCGCAGCCTTAACAGAATCGCCTTTATCAACCATGGTCGGACGTGGCGAGCACGCCATTACTGGTGGTGTCGCAATCCGCCAGAGCCCTCGAATCTTGAATATCTTCGGAGCCGTTCGAATTGCGCCAAGCTTCTTGTAGAATTCGTCCCTTGGGAGGGACGTATTTCCAACTTGAAACATTAGGCTGTTATTTTGACGATAAACATCCGATTTGGTGACGATTCCATTGGCAGTTGACCAAGATATAGCGGTCGCGGTCTGGAGTTTTTCCGTACTAGAATCATAACGGTAGTAGTAATCTTTTCGTAGCCCACTCGCCCCAGAAACCAATTTCGATCCTCCAGTGAGACCTCGTAGCGTGTTGCGCTCGTTTTGTTTCTTGTTGAAGTAGCTTTCATACGCGCCTGCCTCTGCGTCAAGAGCCTCTTGCGAGAATTGCTGCTGCTTGAATGCTTCACCGTATCTGCGTTGTTCAACGAAATATTGTTGGTGTTTTGCAAGCTCTCCTGCCTCAATTACGTAGTGAGGCACACGACTCTTGTCCCGAGTCGCGGCCAAGGTGCGATGAATCAACAACTCGTCACTATCCGGAAAGACCATGACCTCGACGTCGCCGTCTAACCAAACCCACTCCGGTGGAGCGAAGACAGGCACGTCGGAGACAATTCGGTAGTACCACCAAACGCCCGTTCCTATTGATAGTACGACAAGGGCTAGGGCGGCGGCGATATGAACGTTTTTCTTCTTAATACTCGACTGATTTTGGTCGTCGATTTGCTGTTGATTGCCTGAAGGATGATGGACCGGTGTTTCCATCTTACCTACCCCGCCCTTAATTGGTAACCTTTGGCGGCTACGTGTTTTTCGAAGGCTTGTCGGAAGGTGTTGGTGTCTTGGTCGATGAGGGTGCGCGATGGGTCGCCTACGACTGTTCGGAAGGTTA
>JAJRUK010000204.1 GCA_024277835.1 Planctomycetota bacterium
GGAGTTGAAACAGGAGACAACACACCGGTTAAAAACCGGTGCCACACTTCTTCAACAGCCTTCCAGGCCGCTAGTGCCCAAGCCTGACGAGTAACCCCCCTCGATCCCCCTAGATAAAGGGGGGGCGACAGAGAACGGTCCGCTTCCGTTGATCGGTTCATGCGCTCTGGACGTCTCTCTGTATTCTGCATCGTCGAGTCGGGGAGGGGTTTGTCCTGCATTACGATCGAGTTACGGGGTCTGGAGGCGAGAGCGAAGCCCTCGCCTCCAGATCCTTAGCCATACGTCAGGCGTCTGTGGGAAGGTCAGTCGCCGACGTATGCGGAAGGGTTTCGTCGAGCGCATCCCACGATCTATTCCTCGCTTGATCGTTTTCATTGCGTTCGCGGGGGGGCGATTACACGTCCTTACTCACTCGTGACTGGTTCGTGACTCGTTCTGAGGTCGCGGCGGGTATGATTTCGGAGGTATCTTTGTAGGACTGTCGCGTATTGTGGTCACGCAGGCCTTGAAATGGGCGAGTGAGGTTGGCTTTGTCGGGTGTCGATCTAAACTTCGGGGAAATGGGTTGGAGTGTCGCAATATGACCGGGTCCGGCGAGACTACAAGAGACGATATGTGGCTTACCGATGGACTAAGCGGGCGCGGGCGGGAATCGGAGTTCATGGCCCTCCTTGAGCCGATCCAGGAATCCATTTCGCGGTATGTTTATCGGTCCGCGTGGAACGCCGCCGATGCGCACGACATTGCCCAACACGCGATCACTGTAGCGTGGCGAGAGTTCGACCGGTTCGAGAAGGGGACGAACTTTCGAGCGTGGATGTTTCGGATTTCGATCAACGCGGTCTATCGCTTTAACAAGCAGTACAAGCGAGAGCGGTCGGTAGTGGACGTAGATCGATTGGACCTCGCGGACGATTCGATTGAGCGTGAGGAGGCTTGGCAGTCGATACTGGAGCAGCCAGAGCGGGTGATGGAGTCGCTTGACGATCGGTTGGTGTCGGCGCTTGGCACGCTGACGGTGGACGCGAGACAGTGCTTGTTGCTTCGATTGCTTGAGGGGTTTAGCTACAAGGAAATTGCCGAGATGGTTGGGTTGCCGCTTGGTACGGTGATGTCGCACGTTCATCGTGCCCGGATGAAGCTTCGCGAACAGCTTGCTGAGCTTGCGATCGAAAGCGGTTTGGTCAGAGGGAACAAGATATGAACTGTCGTGAAGTTCGTCGGTGGCTTAGTCCTTATCTCGACTCGGAGCTTGGAAAAACCAAGACCTTCGAGGTCAGCGAGCATCTTCGTCAGTGCGAGTCGTGTGCGACGCGGTTTGAGCAGGAGCGTCGTATCGATGCGTCGATCGCTGAAAAACTGTCGGATGCGCCGGTGTTGGATTTTGGGGCGATGTTGCGTGAGGCGGCGCGACCGAAGCGGTCATTGTTGGGGCCTTGGCGGATGGGGGCGATGGGGTTAGCCGCTTGTTTGGCGCTGTTTGCGTGGTTTGCGATTGGTCCGCCTGCTGCCAGTGCTAGCTCTGCTGAAGATTGGATTGCTTCGGAGTTTGTGTCGGCTGCGCCTGATGCGAAGGCGTTTGTGCCAGTGTCTGACGGGTCCGTTGACGTTGTCGGTCAGGTGAAGTCTACGCTGGGCGTTTCGCTTTCGATGAAATCGCTGGCCGAGGCGTTTCCGGGGCATGTTGTCGATCTTGTGAGTGTGTCTGAGCGGGTTGGGGACGGTGGTGCGCCTTATGTTGAGGTGCGGCTGAACTGTTGCGGTGAGCCTGTGCTGCTGGCGTTTATCGCGCGCGATGAGATGGGGCCGCTTGGGTCGATTCCAGAGGGGGATTCGTTGGGGGCTGTTCACCGACATGCGTCTTCGGGGCTTAACGTTGTGCTGTGGACGACGGATCGACTCGTTCTTGTGGCAGCCTCACGTCATTCGGTGAATAATGTTGTCCCTGCGTTTTCGTTGGGTGCGGTGTAGTTGGGGTTTGTCGGGGTTGGTTGGGGTTGTTGTCGGGGTCGTCATTCTGGTGGCGCGTCTTCGTCTTTCGTGATCGCATTGGTGCTGCGCGTTCGTTTTCGATTTTGTTGAGTATGTAACATCCTTGTTTGCGGACGTCCGCGCAGGCTAAAGCCTGCGGCTCGGGGGGCGGAGGGTTGGTGCGCGGATTGTTATCGCAGGAGTTACGTGGATGGAATCGTGAACTCGCGCCTTTACATATCTGATTGGTCCGCGGATAACTACCTTTTGTATGCCCCCGCCATGTTTGCAAAATAGGATCGAGAGGGGCTGGAAAGGAATCGCGTTGCGTATGAGAAGTCGTGTTGTGCGGTTGTGTGTGTCGGGGTTATGTGTGTCGGGGTTGTCGGGTGCGGTTGGGTTTTCTTTTCTTGTGTCTGCGCTGGCGGGTGATGAGGTGTCCAAGCCTCGCGTGCATGAGTCGTCGGTTTCGCCTGCGCCGATCATGGGGTTGCTTTCCGGTGAGCTGGCGTATTCGATGGAAAACCTCGTGTCGGAAGATGGTTCCAAACCGTACTATCTTGCGTACACCGTTTACGATGAGGGAACTTCTGTTGTGGCTGCGACGCTGGGTGCGGTCACTCGGAACCAAACGTCGCGCGGTCGGAAGCTGACCATTGATCTTCGGGTCGGCGATTACAAGCTCGACAACACGCATCAGATTCGTGGCGGCGGTCGTTCGCAGGCGTCGGGTAGCGGGAACATCTCGCTGGCGATCGACGACAACGCCGACTCGATTCGTCATACGCTCTGGTATTATACCGACAAGAACTTTCGTCGGGCCGCCAAACGCCTGACGCAGGTAATGACCGATCTGAAGGTCAAGGTCGAAGAAGAAGACAAGTCGGACGACTTTAGTCGCGAGACGGCGCACGTTTATTATGAAGCGCCGGCGACTTCGGGTATTGATTTGAAGCTGTGGACGGATCGTTTGCGGCGCGTTTCAGCCATCGCGCGAGAGTATCCGCTGGTTTACAACTCTTCGGTCACGCTGGGTGTGCATGTGGGGACGCGTTATCTTGTTAACAGCGAAGGCGGTCGACTTCAAACGTCGGAAACGCGCTATCGGATTACGATGTCAGCCAGCACGAAGGCTGAGGACGGGATGGATTTGCAGCAGTCGGATGACTTCAACGCTGCGCTGGTGGATGGGTTGCCCGGTGAGGACGAGGTCGCGAATGCGTTCCGTAAAGTGCTCGATCAGGTTCTTGCGCTTCGTGAAGCGCCGCTGGCGGAGCCGTACATTGGGCCTGCGATTCTTCGGAATCGGGCGAGCGGCGTGTTCTTTCATGAAATCTTCGGACATCGAATTGAAGGGCATCGTCAAAAGGACGTGACCGAAGGGCAGACGTTTACGAAGAAGCTCAACGAGGCCGTGCTGCCGCCGTTTATTAGTATCGTTAGTGATCCGACAAGGCGTCGGTTTGGTGATATCGATTTGCGAGGGTTTTATCGCTTTGATGATGAAGGGGTGGCAGCCCAAAAGTTTCCGCTTGTGGATAAGGGTGTGTTGAAGACGTTTTTGATGTCTCGCACGCCGGTGGAAAATGTTCCTGCGTCGAACGGGCATGGTCGCCGGCAACCGGGGAAGGCCGTTGTTTCCAGGCAGTCGAATTTGATCGTCGAGTCGAGTAAACAGGTTCCGTTTGAGAAGTTGCGAGCGCTGTTGATTGATGAATGCAAGAAGCAGGACAAGCCGTACGGGTTGTTGTTTGAGGATATTTCGGGCGGGTTTACGACGACGAGTCGGCGCGGACCGCAATCGTTTAAGGTGCTTCCGATTATCGTGTACAAGATTTTCGCCGATGGCAAACCGGATGAATTGATTCGCGGTGCGGATATTGTGGGTACACCGCTGACGTGTTTTGAGAAAATCATAAACACCGGTGATGATCCGGACGTTTTTAACGGGACGTGCGGTGCGGAGTCTGGTTGGGTTCCCGTGTCAGCCATCTCTCCGAGTATTCTGGTATCAACGATCGAGATTGAAAAGCGAACGCGTGCTCAGAGTCGCCCGCCGATTCTTCCGCCGCCGTTTGATGATGTGAAACAAGCAGCGGGAGGGCAAGGCCAATGATGACTGGAATGATGACGATGAAAGGTGGCCTACCGGTTCGACAAGCGTTCTTGTCGCTTGGGTTGATTGTTGGAATTGGAAGCGTTCTTGCACCCGACGTTTGCGTGGCGTCCGAGGGTGCATCGAAAGACGTGGTTCTTCGGGCGATGGTGGACGAGGTCGATCGGGCGATGGCGGATTTGAAGATCGAGGGGTTGCCCTCGCCATATATGATTCAGGTGAACGGTCAGGAGCAGCGGAGTTGGACAATTCGCGCTGCTTACGGTGGGCTTGTCGGGTCGGATGTTAGTCGAAGTCGTTTCGCCTATGTTCGGACGCGTGTCGGGTCGAACGTGCTCGATAACACGAACATTCCGCGTTCGTACGGCGTGCCGGGGCTTCTTCCGCTTGAGGATGATTACATAGCCATCCGGCATGCGCTCTGGTTGATTCTTGATCAGGATTACAAGAACGCCGTGGAGATGCTTACCCGGAAAGAGGCGTATTTGAAGAGCAAAGCGGACGAGGATCGGCCCGACGACTATACGAAGGGCGAGCCGATTGTTGTTACGACGCCACCGGTGACGTTTGACTTTGATCGAAGCGAGTGGGAGCGGCGGATCGTTCAGTTGTCGCGCCGATTTGAGCGGCACCCGAAGATTCAGAACTCTGCGGTTGCTCTTCGTGCGGGTCTTTCGACGGAGTGGATTGTGACGTCAGAGGGGACGCGACTTCGCAAGCAGGATTCAGGACTCTTTCTTACGGTGCAGGCGCAGATTCAGGCGGCAGACGGGATGCGCCTGACGGATTCGCGAAGGTACCTCGCCGAGCACGTTTCGCAGATGGCGTCCATGGAGAAGATCGCGGCGGATATTGATGAAATGTGCGGGAAGCTGGCGGCGCTTTCAGAGGCGTCGGTGTTGGAGCAGTATACGGGGCCTGTCTTGTTCGATCCTCGTGCGGCGGGCGTTGTGTTTTCGTCGCTACTGTCGGAGGGTCTCTGCGCCAGGCCCATTCCGCTTGGTTCGGGAACGGATCATAGCTTTGAGAAGAAGCTAGGTCAGCGTGTGTTGCCGCGATCGTTTCGGGCGTATGACGATCCGAGTCAGGAGATGTTTGACGGGACGATCCTGGCCGGTGCTTATGACTATGACGACGAAGCAACGCCCGCGACGCGCGTTGAACTTGTTAGCAAGGGGAAGCTGCTAAACCTGGTGTCGAGTCGTGCTCCGACAAAGAAGTTTAAGAAGACCACCGGTCACGGTCGCAGCGGCGGGTTTAGCGATGCGACCGCGACGATCGGTTGTTTGTATATCGAGGACGACGACGCGGTCTCCGACGAGGAGTTGCACGAAGAGCTGATTGAGGCTGCCAAAGACGAGGGGCTGCCTTTTGCGCTTCGGGTGGAATCGCTTGGCGGTGGTTCGGGTTCGCTTGGTAATCCGTTGTACGCTTATAAGGTGGACGTTGAGACGGGCAAGGAGGAGCTTGTTCGCGGGATGCGTTTTCTTGGGGTGCAGGCGCGTTCGATGAAGCGGATCTTGGCTGCGGGGAGTAAGCGAGAGGTTTATAACAATATGGGGTCGGTGGGTTCGAGTATCATCGCGCCGGCGGTCGTATTCGAGGAGCTTGAGCTTAGCAAGATCGAATCTGAGTTCGACAAGCTTCCGATTCTTCCGCCGCCGAGTGCTCGGAAGTAGGAGGTCGTTGCGGTGGGTGCCAACATCTTTTTACATTGACATTGCGATTTTGCGGGCGATCATGCGTTGAGCTTTGGTTCGGGGCGTCTTGTCTTTAAGGTAGAAAGAGGTGTCGATATGTTGAAGGTGTTGGCGGTGGTCGCTCTTGTTGGGCTGGTTTGTTCTGCTGTTGCGGATGCGAATGGCGGTACTCGGGCGAAGTCTTTCTTTGACTTTAGCGTGAAGAGTCTTGACGGGAAGGATGTTGCGCTTTCCAAGTACAAGGGTGATGTTTGTCTTGTGGTGAACGTTGCGAGTTACTGAGGACTGACCAAGACATCGTACTCCGGTCTGGAGTCTACGTTTAAGAAGTACAAGAGCAAGGGTTTTTCGGTTCTTGCTTTCCCCTCCAACGATTTTGGCAATCAAGAGCCTGACGGCAACGCGAAGATCAAGAAGTTCTGCGCATCGAAGGGGACGACGTTCGACGTTTTCGCGAAGGTGTCGGTCAAAGGGAAGAAGCAATGTGACGTCTACAAGTTCTTGACAACGTCCCCCGATGAGAAGATCGCCGGCGACGTCTCATGGAACTTCGAGAAGTATCTTATCGGGCGTGACGGGAAGGTGCTGGCGAGGTTTGGTCCGCGGACGCTGCCGACGGATAAGGCCGTGACCGGTGCAATTGAAAAGGCGCTGACGGCGGATCGGTAGGGCAGCGACTGGGTCCGGGAATGCGCTCCCTTTCGGCGCGCGCTCGTCATTTTTTGGGCGTGATCGACCGGCTTGTTGGGTTCGCCGACAAGCCCGTAGGGGCCTCTCTTATTTTTCGTGTTCGGGGTTCGGTTATGGATGTTCGCTTTATTAATCCGTTCTTGAAGGCTACGGAAAAGGTCTTTGAGCGGATGGTGAACACGCAGGTCTCGCTGGGGCGGACGATGGCGACGCGGGGGCTGAGTAGTGATCCGAACTTCGTCAACGCGGTTGTTGAGATGCACGGTGAGGTCGAAGGGGTCGTTGTCCTGCGTTTCCCGTTGCGTGTTGTGTATTCGGTGGCGGAGGCGTTCGCGGGTTCGTCCGTAGACGAAGCGGATGCGCACGACGCGATTGGTGAGCTTGCGAACATGGTGGCGGGGGGAGCCAAGCAGCATCTATATGGTCGCTTTGCAACGCTTTCAATTCCACGAGTGATTCAGGGCAACTTATCGGGCTTGCCGGGTGCCGGGGATGCGCCTTGGCTGACGATGTTTCTTTCCTGCGGGGTTGGCGATTTCCAAGTTGCTGTGAACCTGGTCATGAGTCCGGCGATGTGTCGCGATTGAGCAGGCGTTTCGCACGGTGTGTGGTGCAGCGTCCGGTAACGCCCCGATCATTTCTGTTCGTTGTCGAAAGTACGTTTCCCCTGAGTTTCCCTCGGGGTAGATTGAATCGTAGTCTGTAGTAGGACCGGACTTTCACTTCGTCTTGCGTCCGAGAGGCCTTACGCTTTCTGCGCGCTGCGACAGGGTAACCTTCTTATCTATGGACGTGGGTCTCGTAAATCCATTTATAATTGCGACCAAGAATATCTTCACGGTGATGGCAGGGATCGATGCAGCCGTCGTGGGGACTCGCGCCGTGGGTGTGTTGGCACATGATCCCGCGCTGGTGAACGCTGTCGTTGAGTTGCGTGGCGATCGTGCCGCAGTGTGCGGTGCTGTCGTTCTTCGGTTCCCGCCGGGTGCGATGTTTACGATCGCGACTGCGTTTGCCCAAACAAGTGTGACGGTGGAAGATGCCCATGACGCGATCGGCGAGCTTGCGAACATGGTTGCAGGAAATGCGAAGCGCGATTTGAAGAGTCGGCGAGTAAGTGTGTCGGTTCCTGAAATTCTCACTGGCGATCTATCGTCGGGGCGGTTGTCTCGATTGTCGCCCTGGTTGATGGTTTGCTTTACGTCCTCGGCGGGGATGTTTTATCTCTGTGCTTCTGGCGATGCTTCGCTGGCGTAAGCCTTGGCGGCAACGA
>JAJRUK010000205.1 GCA_024277835.1 Planctomycetota bacterium
ATTTCTGGCGCGACCTCTCCTGGCACCAGACGATAGGCCACGCAAGAGACTGGCTCGCCATCCACAACCTCGCCGGCGAAGTCAAAGAGGGCACCAGGGCGTTCACGGAAAAACGCCCCATCAACTACGCCAAACTCCGCGACGAAGTGAAGTAGTGCTTCGCTAAACGACCGATAACCCCACAGACCCATCGGCAACACCTGCCCGGATTGCCGACTGTGCAACTTTTGCGCAATAACACTCAAATATTCGCCGCCAATCATCTCAATTCGCTTGATTCGTGCAGAAACTATGCAAGAATCAAGACGGATGATCCGAAGTTCACTCGTAGCCGGAGGGGCTTGCAGTGGCTTTGGAGAAAAGGACACGCCGTCATGCTTCTAGAATTCCGAGTCTCAAATTATCGCTCGTTCGATGAAGAGCAAACGTTCAGTTTCGTTGCTAGCAAGGACAAATCACTTGAGGACGAGAATGTGCATCACGAAGGCGACCACCGTGTCTTGAAGGCGGCGGCGTTTTATGGCGCGAACGCCAGCGGGAAAACGAACCTTGTTTCGGCCATTGGGGTTGCTCGCCATTTGATTTGTACATCGGCGACGGAAATGACGGCTGGCAACACCATTCCGGTTAACTCGTTCCTTTTATCGCGCGGAAATGAACACCGCGCCAGCTCATTTGAGTTCACTGTTCGCGTTGATGGCGTTCGCTACGACTACGGATTCTCAGCGACATCTGAACGCATAACCGAAGAGTGGCTCTTCGCCTATCCGAAAAAGAAGGCAGCGGAATGGCTATCCCGCGTCTACGATGCAGAAACAGGCATCTACGACTGGGACCTACGCGGGCCGTTCGCGAAAGTAAAGAGAGCACTCAAGGGTGAAACGCGTGCGAACGGGCTAGCGCTATCGCGTGCAATTCAACTGAATGTTACCGAGCTAAATCCCTTGTATTTCTGGTTCCACGATAAGCTTGCCGTTATCGACCAGTCCACGCCGCCGGAATCGCAGCGATCAACAATGCGATTCTCTCTTGACATGTTCAAACGGAATCCCCAGTTTCAGGCCTATCTGAACGACTTAGTTTCGAGCGCCGATATGGGCATCGTCGGCATTGATGTTGAAGAAGCCGATGGCTTGCAGGCTGGTCGTGGAGCGACGATGTCGCCTGAGGAGAGAAAGGACGCAGAAGCGGTTCTCAAGAAGGAGAAGTGGCATACATGGAGCCTCACTCACCGAAACGGCGACAGTGGGAAGAAGACATCGATGGGGTTGCTGGCGGAGGCTATGGGTACTCGGCGACTGCTCGCACTCAGTGGGCCATGGTGGGATTCGCTTGAACATGGTTTTACCGTCGTCGCCGATGAGCTCGACTGTAGCTTGCATCCGCATTTGGTTCGCAAACTTGTCGAGGCGTTCCATGGATCACGCAACAAATCCGGTGCTCAACTGGTTTTCACGACGCACGATACGTCAATTATGGACTTGTCGCTGCTACGTCGGGATCAGATTTGGCTCATGGAAAAGCAGCGGAGCGGAGCAACGGAAATGTATTCGCTTTACGATTTCAAGGACCGCCCCCGCAACACCGAGGCGATTAGCCGCGGCTACCTGGGTGGACGATACGGCGGAGTTCCGAATTTTGGGCCAGCGCTTGAGGATGTTTACTAATTCATGTCGCGCGGGAAGAATAAGTCAAGATTCCCGCGCGGTCACAAGGTAGCCCGGCCAAGTGGAAATCGCACACCGAAGTTGCGGATTCTGATCATCGGGGACGGCCAGGCGACGGAACCGAACTATTTCCGCGGACTCAAGCGGGAGCAACAAGTAAGGGCTCAATTCTCCGTCAATGTTGCGCGGGGAAAGGGCGGATCAGCGAAGACGACAATCGCCGAGGCGAAGAAGCTCCAGAAACAAGCGGCAAGCGGTCCGGATGGAAAGTTCGATGAGGTTTGGTGTTTTGTTGATGTCGAGACAGGCGAAAATGTTCCCCCGCGTCAAGATCGCAGGACAAAGTCGGGCGGCACCAAGTTCGAGATTGTGCTCTCAAACCCATGTTTTGAAGTGTGGGTATTCGCCCACTTCGACCGGAAATCCGGTAGCTTTCTGAACTGCCATAAAGTTTGCGTCGAAGTTGAACGATGCTTCCAAAAAGAATTTGGAACTCCGTACGTCAAGACCGACCCGGAAATCTACTCAAAACTACAACCAAAAACACTCGATGCGATCAAGAATGCTCGCTCGGTCTTTGAAAAAGACCATGCGGGGAATACCGACGCAGCTGCGTGCAACTCCAGCACAGAAGTGTACGAATACGTCGAACGCCTCTTGGGTATCAAACCCCCTGCGGCGCCATAGGGTGCCGCACACACGATCGACTTGCGTCTCCTCCCCCGGCGCGCAAAATCATATCCACTATGGCAGACCTAATCCTTACAAACACGGAAGGGCCCGTCGGCGTTTGCACGTTGAATCGGCCTGAGGTTCTTAATGCTCTTAACATTGCGCTGATGGACGTGCTGATTGAGCGGCTTGAGGCGTTTGATGCTGATCCAGCCATTCGCGTGATTGTGATCGCCGGCAGCGAAAAGGCGTTCGCGGCCGGGGCGGATATTGGCGAGATGGCGGATGCGTCGCTTGTGGATATTAGCGAGCGAAACAATCTCGCCCGGTGGAAACGCGTCGCAGCGATCCGAAAGCCCATCATCGCCGGGGTGAGCGGATTCGCGCTGGGCGGTGGCTGCGAGCTGGCGATGCATTGTGATATGATCGTCGCGTCGGAGTCCGCTCAGTTCGGTCAACCAGAGATCAAGCTCGGCGTGATTCCGGGTGCGGGTGGGACGCAGCGTCTTACGCGAGCGGTGGGCAAGTTCCGGGCGATGGAAATCATTATGACCGGGCGGTTCATGACGGCGAAAGAGGCGTTCGACGCGGGGCTGGTGACGAAGGTCGTCTCGAAAGAGCAATTTCTCCAAGAGACGATGGCCCTCGCTCGCGAAATCGGCAAGATGCCGCCCCTGGCGCTCAAAGCTGCGAAGGAAGCGATTCTTGCCGTCGATAACACGACGCTCGCGACGGGGTTAGAGTACGAACGCCGCCTTTTCTACTCGCTCTTTGCAACAGAAGATCAAAAAGAGGGTATGAAGGCGTTCCAGGAAAAGCGCAAAGCGGATTTCAAGGGAAAGTAACAAGCGAAGAAGCACCCGCCCCCCGAGCCGCATGCTTCAGCTTGCGCGGACGTTCGACCTCAAGGGTGGTCGCCAGAAAAAAACCGCGTAAGAATGGATGCGCAATCAATGCACCGGTTACAAACCGGTGCCACACAAGATGATGCACTGAATGCAAACCTGGTTCACACAAGCGGTGTGACGTTGGCCACACAACGAGGAAGCGAAAAGAAAATGGCAGGCAACTTCGAAACCATCCACGTCACCGACGACAGCGGCGCACGAACAATCACGCTCAACCGTCCGGACGTCCTCAACTCGTTCAACACGCAGATGCTCAAAGAGCTTGGCAAAGCTGTCCGCGACGCAGCCAAAGACAAGACCGTTCGGTGTCTTGTCTTGACCGGAGCGGGTCGCGGCTTCTGCGCCGGGCAGGATCTCGCCGACGTGGCCGATCGCTACAAGAGCGACGACCCCATCGAACTAGGCCATCATATCCGCGAGCATTACAACCCGCTAATCGCCTCGCTTCGGACGATGGAAAAACCTGTCATCGCCTCGGTCAATGGTGCAGCCGCCGGGGCGGGGTGCAGTCTTGCCCTGGCTGCGGATATTCGGATCGCCTCTGAGTCAGCCAGCTTCATCCAGGCGTTTATTCACGTCGGTCTCGTCCCCGACTCGGGGAGTACGTTCTTCCTCCCGCAACTCATCGGGACCGCCAGAGCTTTTGAAATGACATGCACCGGGCGGAAGGTCAAGGCAGACGAAGCCCTGAAGATCGGTCTTGTGAATCAGGTCGTTCCGGCGGATCAACTCTCCGAGGCAACCGCAAAGCTGGCGGGGAAGCTCGCAGCCCTGCCGCCAAGGGGGGTCGCACTCACCAAGCGAGCGCTCAACGCTGCGGCCACAAACGATCTGGTCTCGCAGCTCGATTACGAAGCCCAGCTCCAGACGACGGCGGGAAAGACCAAGGACCACCGCGAGGGCGTCGCTGCTTTCATAGAGAAAAGACCCCCGAACTTCACCGGCCAGTAGCGATGTTCTGCTGTGAGGATACGGCAACTCACACTCGGGGCTGCACGACATTCCCAGCCAGCCACCGATGTAGAGATTTTATCGCTTGATTGAGTCCGCCCATCCCGCTACCTTCCCGGCGGGACAGTAACTTTAGACGCTGAATGGAGGGCGTTTTCGCCGTGACAACCGCACAAGCCAATCGGGAGACGAAGACCGTGTCGCAAACATCCGCAGTACATGCAAAGGCAATCGAGCTAGGCAAACACGCACTTCGCATGACAGATGCGTCCGGTTCAGGGCATCAGTCGACAGCCCTGTCGATCGCACACATCGTCGTTGAGCTTATGTACCGTGAAATGCGATACGACCCCGGCAATCCGTGGAACGGTGCGAGCGATCGCCTTGTTCTTTCGATCGGGCACGCGGTTCCGATCGTTTACGCTGCCTATGCTGATCTCGGCGGGGCGGTCGGCAAGACCGAGGCGGAGAAGACGCTGCTCAAGGTTGAGGACTTGCAAACGCTGCGCGAGCTGGGGAGCGTGCTTGATGGCCACCCCAACCCGGCGGAGGGTGTTCCGTTTTTTGATGCCGCCACGGGGTCGCTTGGGCAGGGTCTTTCGGTTGCAGCGGGTCTTGCGCTGGCCGCGCGTCTCGACAAGATCGACAAGCGGATTTTCTGCGTGATTGGTGACGGCGAATCGCGCGAAGGGCAAATCTGGGAAGCCGCCGATTTCATCGTAGACCATAAGCTATCCAACGTGACAGCGATCTTTAGTTGCAATGGCCACGGACAGGCGGACTCGGTGTCGCAGCAACAATCCGCCGACGCGATCGAGAAAAAGATGGCGGCGTTCAACTGGGATGTCATCAGCGTGGACGGTCACGACCCGGTCGCGCTTAGTGAAGCTCTCGATCGCGCGAACGCAAGCGATAAGCCGACGGCGATTGTTGCCAAAACCGTCAAAGGGTGGGGCGTCGATTCGATCATCGGCAAGAATTTCCACGGCAAACCGCTTTCGGGCGAGGGCCTCGCGACCGCACTCAAAGACCTCGACGCGACCGGCGAAAAGCTGGGGGCGATTCCGGCTCAATTCAATACGCCAAACGCAACACACGAAGTCAAAGCGGAAGCCCACAAGACCGTCGAACTCCCCCCGTTTGAAGCAGCCCTCAAGCGTGCCGGACTCGATAAGGAACTCGACCAAAAGAAACTCGCGACGCGCGTAGCCTACGGAGCAGCCTTGATCGCCGCGGGCGACGTTGATCCGCGTATCGTTGCGGTGGATGGCGACGTAAGCAATTCGACATTCGCCAATATGTTCCAGAAAGAACACGGTGACCGATTCTTCGAGTGTAAAATCGCTGAGCAAAACATGATTACCGTCGCGGCGGGTCTTGCAGCCGGTGGTAAGATTCCGTTCGCAAGCAGCTTCGCGAAGTTTCTCGCGCGTGCCGTCGATCAGATTGACATGGCCGCGATTTCTCGGGCGAATATCAAGATCGTCGGATCACATTCCGGCGTCTCGCTCGCGGCGGATGGCCCTTCGCAAATGTCGCTGAGTGACGTCGCGTATTTTAGGAGCATGTCCCGCGCCGACAACGGTCGCGGCGAACCGGTCTGCCGGACCTTTCACCCGAGCGACGCGGTCAGTGCTTATCGCTGCGTCGAACTGATGGCCACCGTCCCCGGAATGTGCTTCATGCGAACGCATCGACCGGCCGCACCTTTTCTCTATCCGTTTGACGAGCGGTTCGAGCTTGACGGCTGCAAACAGTTACGCGAGGGGACGAATCTCACGATCGCCAGCAGTGGCTACATGGTCCACATGGCGCTTCGAGTCGCGGACAAGCTCGCGGAGTCGGGTATCGCGTGCAACGTTTTCGACGCGTACACATTCCCGATGGACGCGAGTCCGATTCTCGACGCAGCCCGCAAATCTGGTGGAGCAATCTTGACGGTCGAAGATAACTTCATTGGCGGTCTTCACGCTGAGCTTGCCGAAGCGGCGGCGATGGCCGGCGATGTCCGGGTCGTCGGAATGACGGTCAACAAGCTGCCCAAGTCCGCCAAGACCCCGGATGAGGTATTCGGATACGTCGGCGTGGGGTTGGATGATATCCTCGCCAAAGCACGTGAAATCGCAGGAAAGAAGTAGGGTTTCCGATTGCGAGCAAACCAGCCGCGATCTCGGTCGTACTTAGGATGGAACCGACCGAGGAGGATTTCGCTATGTACATGCGCCACCATCGCGGCGGATTGACGATTACATTGACGCTATTCGCAATCGGGCTGCTTGCGACCGCCGCTATATCTCAGCAGGAATCCGCGAAAGAGAATCCATCCGCGACGGGGCTGGATGTTCTTAAGCGCTACCTCGGCGCGTGGACGCTGACCGAGCACCATTTCGATGCGAAGGGGAAGGTTATCGCGACAGTCAAGGGGACGGAAGAAATCGGCTGGGTGCTTGAAGAGAACGCCATCCAGCGAACCTACATCTCAAAGTCAGACACGCTCACCTTTCGTGCGATCGGGCTGCTTACCTTCAACGCGGTCGAAGAGAGCTACG
>JAJRUK010000206.1 GCA_024277835.1 Planctomycetota bacterium
CATCAGTCGTGAGACGAGGGTCTTGCCCGCGCCGACTTCGCCGGTCACGAGTACGAACCCTTTGCGCTGTTTGACGGCGTAGATCAAAGATGCCAGTGCTTCTTCGTGATCCGGGGTCGAATAGAAAAATCTGGGGTCTGGCGTATTGTTGAACGGTAGTTCGCGTAGTCCGAAAAAGTCGGCGTACATCGGTTTTGTCACCTCAACTCGCGCACACCCCCGCACACATTACGGGTGGGATCGCGCTCGATTGGACTATCGGTCCCTGCCTTGTCGAGCTTAAACCTGCGATGTTCGCGGACCTTTCCGGGCGGTTTATCGGACGCTTTTTCCTTCCGTCCGACAATAACGGGTCCGGTAGCTTTAGAACCGCCTGCGAACACCCGATAAATCGTCATCTTGTCGGAGCTGGAATTGATCTGCGTTGGTCGGGTCGGTCGGTCGGGGCTGCTCCGGTGCGTTGGGACGAAATGTCCGATCTGTACTTAGGCAATTTCGGGATGAACTGTTGATGGAAATCCAACTTGCTCGTCGAATACTCACGCTGCTTCCTATTGCTGCGATGGCAACGACGGGGTGTGCGCCCAAGCGCACCGACATCCTGCACTTTTTGCGTGAGCGTGAACACCAGGTATCGGCGACTGAATACCGCGTTGGAATTCCGGACGGGATTTCGATCAGCGCTCCGCGCATCCTGGAGATCGAGGGGGAGGATACGTTTATTCGCCCGGACGGGAAAATTAACCTGCGGTTGCTCGGCGACATCAAGATCGTTGGTATGACAGCACGAGAGATTGCTGCGAAGCTAGAAGTTCTTTTGAGTCGTTATTATACGGATCCGAAGGTGACAGTTCGGGTCACAGGTTACAACAGCAAGAAGTATTATGTCTATGGTCGGGGGAGAGGGACGGGTCCCAGGCCTTACACCGGTCGCGATACGTTGCTCGATGTTGTACTTCCATCAACGTCCAGTTTTGCCGCGTGGACGAGCAGAGTTCGCGTAATTCGCCCGTCGCATGGCGACACGCCGGTTCGTGAGATCGAGGTCGATGTTGACAAGATGTTGGAGACGGGCGATTGGAGTCGTAATATCTTGCTCGAACCCAATGATATTGTGTACATTCCTCCGACGCCGGGTGCGTGGCTTGCCGATCGTGTGTATTCGGTCTTGCTTCCGATAATTCCGGCGGTCCAGGCCTATGCTGCGCCAGCGCAGTTTCAAAACCTTTCTGAGCTGTATAAGAATGATAATGCCGGTTCGAATACGTTCCTCTTTGGGAGCGGGTTCGGAGGAGGGGGCGGCGGCATCGGCGGCGGGTATGGCGGTTACGGGTACTAGAAACCGGCGGGGAATAGCAAGGATTACATTTGTTTGTTTCGAGTTGATTGACTATGGGTAGAATTGCAGACGCACTCAAACGAGCTGAGGATGAGCGACGACGCAGTATCGCTTCGAGCGGTGGGACGGCGCTCATGGATGCGCCACCTTCCGCGGGGCTGGATATGCCAGGTTCGGTACAAATTCCGACGCCCGCGATCGACGTTCCGGTTGATCAAGACGGTCCTGCACCGCTGATCGAAGGATTGTCGGAGTCTCTGATTCCGTTTTACGAAAAGTCCGCGTTGGTGACGGAGCAATACCGCGCACTTCGCACGCGCCTCTTGAGCAGCAACCCCAACTATGAACACCGCATCCTCGTGGTGACAAGCGCTGTCCCTAAAGAGGGCAAGAGCGTCACGACGTTGAACCTTGGATGCATTCTCGCCGAGATTCGTCACCTGAAAGTGCTCGTTGTCGATGGCGATTTTCGCCGAAGTTCGCTCGCCCAGATGCTGAATCAGCCTTCGGGGCCTGGTCTGGCGGATGTGCTGGATGGTCGTGCAACGTATGAGGAGGTTGTGCGATCGACGCCGATTCCAAACCTGAGCTTCATGCCCGCGGGAAGCACGAAAGATCGTAGTGCAGCCGAACTCTTGACGGCTGCGTCTGCGTCGGCAGCGTTTCGGCGGATGCAGAACGAATTTCATTATACGATCGTCGATACCCCACCCGCGACGACGGTGACCGACGTCGGGATCATCGGGCAGATGTGTAACGGCGTGATTATGCTCGTGCGTTTGAACCGTACGCACGAAGCAGCCGCCAAGCGTGCGGTTCGCCTGCTTCAGGTGAACAACATTCCGATCATCGGGTGTCTGTTGGTGGGTCGTGACGGACCTGCCGGCGGGTACTACGGCTACGGTTACGGGTACGGATATGGGTATCGATACAACTACTACCGATACTACAATTCCGCCAATAAGGGCGACTCCGGGCGCGACGGGTAGTGTAAAGATGTTTAGTATGGTAGGTGTAGGATCCACACCACCAGCGATTCGGAGCTTTCCGTGATTCGCGATCGTGTCATTGTTTGCATCGCCAGCGCGTGGGATTTTGATCCCACGAGCAAGCATCAGGTGATGAAAATCCTTGCGCGCGAGAATCGCGTCGTCTGGGTCAACTATCACGGGTCGCGACGTCCACAGATCAACGCTACCGATGCTAGGGCTGCACTTCATGCACTCCGGCGATGCATTCGCGGCGTACAAACGATCAACGACTCGATGGTTCAGTTGACACCACTCGTTATTCCAGGAGCGAAAGCGCCGTTGCTTTCCACGATCAATCAGGAGTTGCTGATCGCGCAGATCCGTCGCGCTGTTCGGCAAGTCGATCCCACGCAGAAAGCGCCTGTCCAGGTGTGGAGTTTCGCTCCGGATGTGCCTTATCTCGCCGGACGTTTTGGTGAGGAATGCTTCGTCTATTATTGTGTTGACGAGTACACGGCGTTTGAAGGGTTTGATCCGGAACGCATGCGCGTGCTCGAAAACAAAACGCTGCAAAAAGCCGACGTGGTCTTTGCGACAGCGGAAGAACTTTGCCGAAACCGCAAGAACGTTAGGCCAGACATCGTTCACGTTCCGCACGGTGTTGATTTTGATCATTTTGCGCAGGCGTGGCGAAACCCGCCTCCGCGTCCGACGACGCTTGCCGCGATTCCCAGGCCCATCTTCGGATTCTTCGGGCTGCTTCACCATTGGATCGACATCGAGCTGATCGCCGAGACCGCTCGACGCAGACCGCACTACGCATTTGTCCTCATTGGTGATCCTCGCGTGGACCTGAGCCTGCTGCGAACGTGTCCAAACGTCTATTTGCTCGGGCGGAAGGACTACGATCAACTGCCCGCGTATTGTGCAGCCTTTGATGCTGCGATCATGCCTTTTCGGATGACCGAGCTGACTCGCAACGTCAACCCGATCAAGATGTACGAATACCTCGCCGCCGGTCTGCCGGTCGTTTCGACGCCGATACCCGAGGCGAAGCGGTTCTCCGGATCGATTCTTTTTGGAGACACCCCAAAGCAGTTCGCCAAAGCGTGTGACGAGGTCTTACTTGTCGATGTGGCCATGCGGCGTCGGCACATTAGCGACCTCGTGCGAAATGAAACGTGGCAGTCACGCGTCGAGTTTCTGTCGGGGGTCGTGTTAAACCATGTTAGCGGTCGCCCGCGAAGCCTCGCTCGCTCACTCGTGGAGCCGTCCGTGGGAATCGGTCGGCCGATTGCTCCGCTGGCTGCGGGTTCTTAGATGTTGTGGCGGAGTCGTTGCGAATTCTTACGAAGATTGCGGTTCACCCTCTTGCCGATAAACTTTCTGACATGAACCACCGTTTCAAGCTTCAACTTGGTCGCGGGACTCTTGGCCTTCTTTGTATCGTAGCGATAGTGGCGAACGGTTGCGGTGCGAGCGTTTCGGCGGATTTCGCGAATCGTCTTGTCGGCGCGGGTGGCGAGTTGATTGTGTCTGAGGATGTGGACCTGATCGTCGACGATCCGAATCTTTCCGCCGAAGAGAAACGCACCGCTCTGCGCGACCTGGGGATTGAAGATGAAGAGCTGATCGACGCGCTGCTGACGCTCTAAACAGCCTTTCATCGGGAAAACTTCCTGCCCGACCCGAACCCGCCTTGACATTCGTTTGCGTCACGCATGAAATCTGACCTCGCGCGGATGTCGCGCGTGGAGTAACTGACGTTGTTTACCGGAATCGTTGAACGAACGGGGACTGTGATTGCGACCGACTCGGTGGCAGGCGGTCGGCGTCTGCGCGTTGATGTTGGACCTGTCGCTACCGAATCAAAGCACGGCGACAGCATTTGTATAAACGGCGTTTGCCTCACCGTGACGGAGATCAACGGGAACGTTGTCGCGTTCGACGTGATTCGCGAAACGCTCGACAAGACAACACTGGGTCGAAAGGCGACCGGCGACCGAGTCAATATCGAGCGATCGCTTCGTGTGGGCGACAGATTCGACGGGCACTTTGTACAGGGGCACGTCGATGGGACAGCGACCGTCGGACGAATCCAGGCGAGCACGAGCGAGCACGTTGTATGGCTTGCGCCGCAAGCGCACGTAATGCCATTCATGATTCCCAAGGGATCGGTCGCGATCGACGGTGTTTCGCTGACGATTGCGGCGGTTGATGGGGATCGTTTTTCCGTGGCACTCATCCCGACGACGCTCGATCGGACGACGTTTGGTGCGATGAAGGCCGGCGACACGGTGAATATCGAGTCGGATATCATCGCGCGGGCCATCGTTCATCATCTGGCGGGTATGCAGCGGGCGGGCGGTATTTCACTCGAAGCGCTTCAGAAGGCGGGGTTCGCATGACCCTTGGCTCCCATTTACCCGATACGAAATCGACCTCGCAGGCGAAAAAGCCGCTCGTGGCGATTAGCATGGGCGATCCATGCGGAATTGGTGCCGAGGTGATCGTGAAGACCTTAGCTGACCAAGAGCTGCGGGCGATCGGTCGGTTCGTTATTTTCGGATTCGACGACGTGCTCCGCGCTGCGGCGGATGCCGCCGGGATCAAACCGTTTTGGTTTTGCGTTTCCAGTGATGAAGAGATTCGCGTGGATAGCGGCGTGGTGTGTCGAAGTCTGGAGGAGGGGACCGCGGGCTACTGGGTTTTGCCAAGACCCACCGAAAAGGGCGGTCTTGCGTCGCTTCGGTTTTTTGATGAGGCGATCGCGCTGGCGAAGTCTGGTGAGGCGGATGCGATCGTCACCGGGCCGATTCATAAGACAAGCTGGAAATTGGCGAGGTGTCGGTTCGCTGGCCACACTGATAAGTTGGCGGCGGACCTTGGTGTGAAGCGATATACGATGGCGTTTTTTGGCGGGGGACTTCGGGTTGCTCTGGCGACGACGCACGTCGGACTGATGCAACTTCGCAACCAATTCACGCTCGGGTCAGTTTATCAACCCATCGAGCAACTCGATCACGCGCTGAAGCAATGGTTGGGAATCGAGAAACCTCGCCTTGCGGTGCTCGGGTTTAATCCCCATGCGGGTGAGGACGGACTCTTCGGCGACGAGGAACAACGCGTGATCAAACCAGCGATGCAGATGGCTCGCAATCAAGGCATTAGCGTCGAGGGGCCATTTCCCGCAGACAGTTTTTTTGTGCCGCAATCACGATCACGATTCGACGGTGTGGTCGCCATGTATCACGACCAGGGGTTGATTCCGGTGAAGATGCTGGCGTTCGATCGTGCGGTGAACGTGACGCTCGGGCTGCCCGTGGTTCGAACCAGTCCGGATCATGGCACAGCCTTCGACATCGCGGGGACCAACGAAGCGAACCCCGGCAGTATGAGAGAGGCGATTCGCCTCGCCTGCCAGGTTGCTCGTTGCAATCAAACGCCGACTTCGCCATCCATTCTGCGCACTGCGACCCGCGCGTCTTAAGCCGAGCTTTGCCGGCATGTATCCAGCGCGGCGGTGACCCCTATCTCTAACTTGCGTCCCCGTTGCTACGTCGCGTCCGCCGTCGGTTTGCTCACCAGCGGCGCGCTAACAAGGGCAAGAATGATTTGTTACCTAAGTCGGCGCTAACGCGCGAAAATCTTAAAAAAAAACGGGACGAAAGATGTCACCGTGGCGATTGACACCTTTCGTCCGTTATTTTTGTTGCCAGACCCGCTCAACACCCTCGCTCAAAACCGTCAACCGGCCGCCATGGCGAGAGTCGGTCTACGTTTTGGCGAGACCGGAGCATTATTCGGGTGAGGCGGAACTACTTCTTTTTCTTCTTGGCGGCCTTTTTGGTCTTCTTTTTCTTCTTGGTCGTCTTCTTTGCTGCCTTCTTCTTCTTCGTTGTCTTCTTAGCAGCCTTCTTACGTCGTTTCTTAGCCATAAGGTCACCTCCTTTCTTAAACAAAATCGTACACCATGAATTCACGCTGTCAAAGAAATTTTTTTTCACAAAGGCGCGGCGCGGCGCGCCTGACAAAGAATTTTCATTCGTCGTTAGGCGTCGCGCATTGCGAAATACTTCGCGCAGGCGTCTTGCATTACGCGAAACGGAGTTGCGCGCAAGCCATACTCAACCGATAGCGCAACGCAAAATCCATGTGAACTTTTCTCGTGCGATCGAGAAAGTGGAGTTGCGATCCCTATGGACGTCGTACGGTTTGCGTAGTGCTATCAACGTACTTGTTGCGCTTGGTCGCGGTTCAGTCGAAAGATGTGACAGGCTATTTTTTTCGGGAAAAAACAGCCTCTTGTCCGACTTTACGTTGCTTGTGTCACGCGCGAATGGGATGCGAAAAAGAGGATCGTTGACCGCGCGAAGTGCTCGTTCGTTGCACGCTGGTTTCGGGGATCATGTTCATCGCGCAACGATGCGCGACTTACGAATGATTCGGCGAGCTGGCTGCGCGCGTTGTGAAATTTGGCTGCGCAGCGACCACTCGTTGTTAGAAGATTAGTGACGGCGCGCGCGGTGCGAAGTCGATGCCGTGCGTGCAAAAAAAATTTTGAATTTTTCTATATTTTACTTGCACAGCTTCCGCGCATGACGCCGTTTGAAGGAATCGCGCCGCGCGCGAGCGGTCGATGCGTTTGTGTGTTGCAACGTCGAACGGGCGCGTGCGCGCACTTTGTACGCGCCTTTGACTTCGCGCATGAGTGTTCAAAGACCAGCGCTGCGGCGCGTTCCAGACATGTTCATGCGCGCGAGTGAGACGTGGCATGCTTCGGGAATTTCCGAACAGCGGAGGAAGAAATCGCGATCAAAATTTGCGCATTTGAACCGATAAGTGTCAAATTAGGGCAACGATGCGTCCAAAAACGCTTTGTCCCCGATGGCACCTGACAAAAGATCGACGGTCGAGAGAATGTCGCATCCAGTCACTACGCCCGATCGATTGATATCCGTCGACCAGATACGTGGCATTGCAATGTCGCCGGTGAGCGCTGACACAAGTGTCGCAATATCGCTCGCGTTACTCGTTCCGTCGGCGTTGACATCTGCGGGGAGCGATGCAATCCGAATTGTTGATCGACTTTCGCCGTGATGGATCGTTGTCCACGTTCGCGGCTCAATCACGCGATCCAACGCAACGCTCGCGGTATTGTTGTTTGCTTCGATGGTGAGGATCGTTGGCGTATCGGCGGACGCTTCAAGCTGCGAAGTCGCGAAGTTTTTCAGCGCGGTGCATTGCGCGGGGTTGTCGAATGTATAGCTTACTTGCGACCAGCCAACGGGGGTGATGCCGTCGGATTCGATGTGTCGACGCGCATCAATTGCGCCATCGGGCGGAAATGTCTCGATCGTAGTAAGTGGTGGCGCTGCGACGATCTTGAAAACCTCGCCTTCGAATAAGTCACAGATGTAGATTTCCCCGTCGGCGTCCAGACCGAACGACGAAATCCATCCGATATCCAGACCGCCTCCGGGGTCAAGCTCGACGGTTCGGTTCCGAAAATCGGTCTCGACCCCATCGACAACGCGCATGCTCCAAATCTCAGCGCTACAGAAGTCAGCGAAGAAGTAGGTCCCCTGCAACCCCGGGATCGCGCAGCCACGATACACCTCGCCGCCGGTTATCGAGCATCGGCCACTACCGAGGTCATACTCATGTATTGGGTCGATCGCGTCGAGCGTTTCGCAGTCGCACCCGCCAGCCGCGGTGCAGATCGTTCCCTCCATGCATAGCCAGCCATAGTTCTCGCCGCCGGTGCTTGTGGCGGGTTGAAAGTTAATTTCTTCACGATCGGACTGACCCACGTCGCCCATGTAGAGGTCGCCCAGTTCGCTGTCGAAGGCGCATCGCCACGGGTTGCGAAGTCCGTACGCCCAGATTTCGTCCTCGCCAGCCATGCCAACGAACGGATTGTCCGGCGGAATCGCGTAATCGCGAAGGGCGATACTTGGAAAGTCGTCGCCGTCTACGTCGATGCGAAGGAGGTTGCCCAATAGGTCGCCGACGTTGTTTTGACCCGTCATGAGTGGATCGTTCGCATCGCCACCGTCGCCAGTTGCGATGTAGAGGTAGCCATCCGGCCCAAAACTTAGCCAGCCACCGTTGTGGTTCGGGAAGGGTTGAGGGATCACAAGGATGATGTCGCCGAGGGGGTTTGCGACGTCGGGATCGGCGGACACCGTGTATCGTGAGATGGTTGTCGCGCCGCTGGTGCTATTGGTGTAGTTGACGAAAAACTCGCCGTTGGTTTCGTAATCGGGGTGAAACGCGAGTCCGAGGAGCCCCCGCTCGCCACCGCTGGACGCGATCGGGTCGATGTTGAGAAATGGTGTCGCCAGCAGTTCGCCGTTTTTAAGGATTTTGATCCGTCCGCCCTGCTCGACGATGAAGATGCGCGAGTGATCGCCCGGTGCGTGCGTGACGTACAGCGGCTCAGCAAGTCCGGACGCAACCCGGACCGTCGTAAGCGGCGTCTCGGGAAGCCCGGCGCGCCCCGGTTGCGATGCGCAGAGTGTAGCCGCTACGGCAAACAATAAGTGTAGAATCCCCCCGGACTTCATGGTTGTTGGTTCGCTTCCTTGTTATGAACCCCTCAGCAGACGCACCGCACCCCCGCGATTCCCACGCCCCGCTTCTGCCCCATTCTAGGCGGCCACAGACGCTTTGAAAACCAGCGATAAACGGGAGGGGGGCCGATAAGAGTGCGTTTGTCTATCGACGACGGCGGGTCTAGGATAATGGGACGCCTCCGGTTGGGACGAGGGGGCGAGGAGACGGTTTCATGTGGCCATTTCGATCGCGCTTTCGTCGGGCACTCGATCAGCAGGCCAGGTCGCATTTTGTTATTGAACCGAATGAGTGTGATGATAAAAAAACGATATCAATCGACATCTACGAGAACATGATCGAATCGCTCAATCCGCGGGATATCGGCAGATTAAGCGCATTGATCCTGTGTCAAGCGGAATCTGATGGAGTGTCGAGAGTACGTCTTTGTTTCGGAAAAAACGGGATGTTCTACACGATTGATGGCGTTGAGTACGAAATGGTACCGCCGCCGTCCGTCGTGACGGTCGACATGGTTCGCGCACTTGCGAACGAGTCGGGGTTCACGCACGGCACGCCGGGGAGCCTCTCGGTGCGCTTCGCGGATCGTTCAGTCAACTTGCAGCTTGCAATCGCTGGCGGGCCGAACGATGAGTATCTGGAAATCACCGGTTTCACGGGTCAGCCCCCAGCTTCGATCCGAGCCGCGATTAAGTCCAAAACCGATTCTGATGCGTAGTGTTGGGTCATCGACCCAACACTACTGGAGGTCGGAGTGAACGCGCGAATGCTATATGTTGCGGGCGTGATCGTAGGATTGATGGGGACGTTGGTCGGTCTGTTCAGCGAACATCGATTCAAGTCGGCGCATCCGGAACTCATATACACGATTTCTTGGCTGCCGCAAGATATCGAGGCACGTGGTCGTGATTTTCTGCTCGCAATGGTGGACGATCCGGTCGTTCTCGTACTGAATCTGATAAGCCTCGCCTGTACTATTGTCGGGTGTTGCCTCATCGCACGATCGGGGAATCGAGCGCGTGCTTGGTCGTGGATGGGCCTGCTTTCGATTTATGGGATCGCCGTCGTCGCGATCATATCAGCGCGGCGAGTCTTCGGGGGCGAGAAGGCGTAGGTTGGGTCATCGACCCAACACAACATGGGACGAAATAGGAAGCGAACAATCGTGACATGGCGACATGATAACTGTTCAGCGAAATGTTGGGTCGATGACCCAACTACAAAACTAGGGCCACAGGCCGAGAGTGTTCAATTCAAGAAGGCATAAGACCGTAGTGTGCAGCGCTCAAAAAGTTGGTCCAGATCAAACGGACGGTGCTCGTGACTCGCTACCGCCTCATCCGGTCGGAATGTGCTTTGTTTGTGGATACGACTTGCGTGGCCATCTTAATACGTTCCGTTGCCCGGAATGCAACACCCTTTACGACGACAAGACACGCGTGTGGCGTACAAAGGTTACACGTTGGCACTTTCGGTCCTATGGAGGTCCTGCACAGATCATGTTGGTGGGCTTTGCGATAGGGGGTCGGGCGGCGAACTCGTTTGTCGGAACGCTATCTGACGCTGCCGCCATATCGCTACTAGGTCTTCTTTTGGTCGGCATCATCGGTGCCTACGTAATGCGTAGACGCCACACCGCACGAGGTTGGACCTCCTACATTGCTGTCGCCCCGGCTGGTCTGTTCGTTAGCAAATCCGGTTGTCCGCATAAGTTCAAGGTGATCGATTGGGGCGTCGTTCGCTCAAGATTGGAAGGGAAGGGACGGAGATGGAGGTACGGTTCCGAGGTCGTTCAATCGCTCCATATCCACCTTGATATTCGAGCGAGCCGAGAGTTATTCGGCGCAATGCTCGCGCGAGTTGCTGCGCAATCAGAGGGCAATTCGTGAGAAGCGTTTTGAAGTTGTTTGGTCGATCCGAAAGAGAAGGTGCATCGAGATGCACCCTACTCCGATGCCCCGGTTGCAAACCGGGGCCACACAGGGAGACCGCCTATCGTTTCTTGCGCTTCATCATTCGCTTGCACACTTCGTCGATGACGTTGGCCTGTTCCTTGAATGCTTTCATCGCTGCGTCGTCGCCGTGGAGACGCTTCATCAGGCTGCCGTCGGCGCCGAATCGGAAGGCCTTCGCCTCTTCGGAGTCGGGGCCGTGCTTGGCAGCCATCGTAAGATAAAGCATCACCATTTCTTTGATCTCCGGCGCGTGGTTGGTTGGGTCGGCCTCGTATTCTTCTTCGAACGCCGATTGAATCTTCCGCCGGCGACTCTTCTCAGAGAACCCGGACCCGATCAAAATCGCGATGCAAAAGACGAAGAAGGCAGCCAGCGCCAGTATTCCGTAAAATCGAATCATTGTTGTACCTCCGTTCGATGCTGCTATTTCAGTCGGTTGAAAGAGTGCGGCACTTGCCTTCTATCGAGTGTTCTCACCGGCTAGAAGCCAGTGCCACACATTTGTTTGAGACCACTTCAACGGACTGCTATCCACTCGTTTTTCCAGACGCGCCGCGACTTGGCGCGACAATCTGCTCGATCGCCTCGAGCATTCGATCGGTAAAGACATTGATCGTCATGCCCTCGGGGATGTACCCTTGCACGCCCTGATTGGCCTGGGCGATGGCCTTGGCGATCTCGACGCGGACAAAGTTGTCCGCTCCTTCGACCGCGTACGCCTGGAGTCGCACCTTTTGTGCTTCCGCCTCGGCTAGCCCGATAGCGAGAATCGCCTCCGCGCGCAACACGCCCGACTCTTTCTCAGCCTCAGCTTCAAGAACTTGCTGCTTCTTTGCTGCCTCGGCTGCGAGGACTTGCTGTTCGGCGCGTTTTTGCGCTTCAAGAACGCCAACCTCTTTGTCACGCTGGGCATCGACGACGTATCGCTTGAAGTCCGCCTGCGACTCTGCCTCGGCACGATTCGCTTCTTCAAGGGCCGCCAACGTTTCCTGCTTGGCGCGAAGCTCTTTCTGGACAGCCACCTGGCGGGCTTTGATCTCGTTGCTGTACTCTGGATCGAGCAAGATTTTCTCG
>JAJRUK010000207.1 GCA_024277835.1 Planctomycetota bacterium
ACCAAGTCCGAAAGGGTGCGTGCAACACCTACCACTCCGGCTATAATCGCGGGCGATATGGCACGTGTACCTTTCACACCCCAACAGACCCTCGCCGTTGAGACGACGGGATGCAGCATTCTCGTTTCGGCGGCAGCAGGTTCCGGTAAGACAGCTGTTTTGGCGGAGCGGTGCGCCTATTTGGTTTGTGATGCGCCGGTGTCGGAGCGTTGTGACGTCGATCAGCTGCTCGTCGTGACGTTCACCGATGCCGCCGCCGCAGAAATGCGATCACGAATTGTTGCTGCCATCCGAGAGCGGGCGGATGCGCATCCGTCCGACGACCGTATCCGAGAGCAGTTGACGCTCGTGGAGTCGGCGCAGATTTCAACAATTCACAGCTTCTGCGGCTGGCTGGTGCGGCGTTGGTTCAATGAGGCCGGCATCGACCCCAATGCGATCGTGCTCGACGCGGACGAGGCGACGCTCATCCGGCATGACGTGCTCGATGACCTGCTTGAGTCCTGCTACGCGGAGCACCTCGATCGGGAATCCGACTCCAACGACAGTCTGCTCTCCCACGCAATCGAGGCAGGCGGCCCTGCCGATTGTCCGACATTCGGCGGTCGCGCAGCGTCTTTGATTGACACATACGGGCTGGGTGATGACCGAAAAATCCGGGCACTAGTCGATGACCTTGGACAGTTCGTCGAATCACTGACGGACCCCGACGGGTGGCTCGCAGAGGCCTTTGACTCGTTAACAACCGGTGCGGCGGGCGTCGTTATTCAACTGTACGAAGAGATGGCGCGGCAGATGTCGCTGCAGATTGACGAGGCCGACGCCATCGCCGAGGGAATCGAGAACGGCGACCCGATTGGTCGCGGATACGCAGCCCCATTGCGGGCGTACGCCCGGCAGGCGCGCGACTGGGTTTCGGCCCTCCCTAGGATAGCAGGGTCCGACGAAGAGAAACTCGCCGCCTACGAATTCGTTCGGCACGAGATATCGCAGTACACGTTCGATAAGGCAGACGTGCCGCGATTACCGAACGGAACGGATAAGGAGACAAAAGACCGAAAGAAGGCGATCAGCGACAAGCTGACCAGTTTCAAGAAATCCGTCTTCGCAAACCGCCTCCAGAGCCCGTATACGCGGTTCACAACCGACGAGTGGCTTGCGGGACTTGCCGAGACCGCCCCCTACGTCAAGACGATCGTTGAGTTGGTCACGGAGTTTCGCAAGCGTTATGCCGCCAAGAAGCAGAGTCTCGACGTCATGGACTTTGCGGACTTGGAACGTTTCGCCTATGCGCTCCTCACGCCTAACGGTAATGAGCCATCGATCGCCTGCAACTGGCTGCATCGTCGGTTCGCCCAAGTTCTGGTTGACGAATTCCAAGACATCAACCCGCTGCAAAAGAGCATCCTGGAGCGTGTGAGCTGCGAAGGCGACCCCGATCGAGTGGACAATCTGTTCGTCGTCGGTGACGTCAAGCAGAGCATCTACCGGTTTAGACTGGCGGAACCGGCTATCTTCCTTAACCGACTCCGCCATGCTCAACGTGACGACACCGACACGACGGCAATCTTCTTACAGCAAAACTTCCGCTCGCGGCCCGAGATCCTCGACGCGGTGAACTGCGTCTTCGAGCGTCTGATGGGGTTGGCCGGCGACATCCGGTACGACAACGACGCCCGATTGGAACGCGGGCGCAACGTCGACTCGGCGCGCCGTGTACCAGTTGAACTTCACCTGCTTCCGCGAGTCCTTCCGGCGGAAGAGAGCGGCGACACCGAGGACGAAGATGAGGCAGCTCCAGGCGACGCGATTCAATGGGCAATCGCAGAGCGTGAAGGCTATCTGATCGGCTCGATCATTCAAGATACCCTTGCCAAGGGCGAAGAGGACTCGGACGGACGGCCCTACAGCTACGGAGACTTCGCCATCCTGCTGCGTGCCGCCAAGATCAAAGCGGAGCGTATCTCGTCAACGCTCGCCTCGATGGGTATTCCGGCGCACGCCGACGTGGGTCGATCGCTCTTTGCCGCAACAGAGATTGGCGACGTGATGGCACTGCTCGCTGCGGTCGACAACAGTCGGCAGGACATCCCCCTGGCGGCGGTGCTTCGGAACGGCATTCTGGGCGTTTCGATCAGCGACGATGAACTGCTGACTGTACGACTCGTCGACCGACAGGTTGCATTCCACGAAGCGGTTCGGCTTTACGCCAAGGAGGGCGACAACGACGCGCTGCGCGGCAAGCTCCGGGACATTCTCGGGCGACTCAGCCGATTGCGCAAAACGGCGCGTCGCCGACCGGTCGCCGAAACTATCTGGGCGATCCTCGATTCGTTTGGCTACCTCGCGTTTGCTTGCGGGCTTCCGAACGGAATGCAGCGACACGCCAATTTACTCCAACTTCACGAGTTGGCACGGCAGTTCGGAACGTTTCGTCGCCAGGGCCTCCATCGGTTTCTTCAATATGTCGATTCGCTTTCGCGCGAAGAGCGCGGACCAACCGTTGCACGCAACGTCAGTGACGGCGCCGACGTCGTGCGTATTCTCACGATTCACCAGAGCAAAGGCCTTGAATTCCCCTGTGTCTTTGTGGCTGGTCTGGGCACACGGTTCAACATCAGCGACCGAACCGGCAGCATGATCTACGAGCGAACCTCTCGCCTGGGGCTTCGTGCCATCGACCGGGAGAAGATGATCGAATACCCGACAGCTGCCCACCGGCTGGTTTCGGCTGAGGTCGCCCGCGCCACGCGCGACGAGGAGCTGCGCGTTCTCTATGTCGCGATGACGCGGGCTCGCGAGAAGCTCACGCTTGTTGGATCGGTGGCTGACGTGGACAAGTGGTCAACCGACCAAGCGGCGAAGTCTCCGTCGCAATGGGCGATCGAACACGCACCGACCGCCATGGATTGGCTCGCCCCCGTCCTCAGTTCGGTGACAGATGGTCGCGTCGCCGGGTTGCGAAGCGGAGAAACCGATCGGACGATCATCAACGTGACGCGACACACACCTCACGAGATTGGCCAATGGTCTACCGCACCGAAATCAAGCGGCGAGGACAGTACCACAAGACAAGCGGTAGCGCAGGGCGAATCGCTACCAGCGTCGGAGCCCCGGATGACCGACAACGGGGACGTCGAATCGGTCATGCGGCGCATTGACTACACCTATCCGCAGTTGGCATCGGGCACGCGACGCGCCGCCGTCAGCGCGAGCGATGCGAAGGCCTCTTTGGCCTACGTTGTCCCTCAAGACGAGCAGGAGCCTAGCCCGGCTGTTCGGTCGGCGTCCCCTGACCATCCTGGAAACAATGCCGCAGAGCGAGGAACGGTCGTCCATCGCGTCATGGAACACCTGGATTTCGACGTCGCGGCAAACGACGGGGGCATTTTGTCAGAGCTGACGCGCATGGTTGACGAAGAGATCCTGTCGGATGATGAACGATCGCTGGTGGACGTCGACGACCTAGCGTGGTTTGCCCGGTCGCCGCTCGCTGACACGATTCGAAAAGCCGGCAAGGGTTACCGACGCGAGTTTCAATTCATTGCAACAGACTCGCCAAGCCATTTCGACCCGACGGTTGGCGAAACGGAAGGCGACAAGGTCTTGGTGCGTGGCATCGTCGATGGTATTCTGGTCGGCCCGGAAGCGTTGGAGGTTATTGACTTCAAGACGGACCGTACCACCGCTTCGGAGGCAGCAACCCGGGCGAAGCGGTACGAACCGCAGATGGCCAACTACGCTCGGGCAATGAGCAAGATTTGGAAGCGCCCCGTGCGATCGTCGAAGCTGGTTTTCCTCAGCGCCCGCCACGTCGTGGACCTTGGGGATCTCTGTTCGACGGCGACAGCGGGCGGGAAAGAACCGGAGAGTCCATGACGCTCGATAGACGGATCGACCGACTGGCTCAGCGCATCGGGCACGACATCTTCGAGCGTGCCGACGCCGCCCGCGCTCGCGTGTGGCAAAAGTCGTGGTGGCTCGAGCAGATGACCAACCTGCTCGACTTTGACCCACAGCTCAAGACCAGGGCATTCCAGTTTGTTGATTGCCTG
>JAJRUK010000208.1 GCA_024277835.1 Planctomycetota bacterium
CCTCTCTGCATTCGCTCCCCCCCTCCTGCACCAAAGCTTGCGCTGGCTCGACGAGATTAAGCTTGAGATACGACCGAACAGCCATCAGGCGAACGTACGTATCACCGGGCCTGACGGCGAGGTATGGAGCGACCGAAGAACAGAATCCATAGTCATCCCGTGCTTTGATTTGCTCGATGAGCGACGAGCGATATTGGTCGGCGCTAACAGTTTGGGTCGTCATCGAGTGTAGGGGTTCCTTCCTCTCGTCGCGACTACCTCGGCGACGCCTCGCTTGTACCGACGCATCACATCGATGCGTACAAACCAGATATCGGAGCGATTCCGCGCAAATCTTGCCCGAATCGACCGGGTCGATCTTCAGAACCTCTGGAAACCGTCCGAAAAAACCAGTGTGCGCTCTCGAAAACCCCAAGATTAACGACAACCTCGCGCGACCGGGTCGCGGGCATGTAACCGCCGTCGTCACCGTACTACTTGTCGCGGGTTTTCTCCGATTCGCGACGCTTGATAGCTACCCCCTACCGATTCATCAGGACGAACTCAGCGACATCTACGACGGATACAGCTTGGCAACGACCGGGGCAGACCGCTGGGGCGAATCTTGGCCAATCCTCGTTCGAGGCATGGGGCCCGGCGACTACCACCCCGGGATGTACGCCTACTGCGCTGCCGTTTCAACGAAACTGCTCGGCTTTTCGGTATGGGCGGGACGCCTGCCGGCTGCGATCGCCGGGATGCTCACGGTTCTTCTGGTCTATCTCACGGCTCGACGCCTCCTATCGCCAAACGCCTCGCTAATCGCGTTACTCCTTGTCGCGTTCTCGCCGATTCATGTGCTCTACTCAAGGCAGGCGCATCAAGGCGTCTGCATGGTGCCATTCGTCGCCATCCTCAGCCTCTACCTGATGATTCGACTGTTGGAGTCTCTGCGAGAATCGAACGCGTTGCGTCGCAGCGTCGGGTGGGCCATCGTGTGTGGTTTGATCGTCGGCCTATCGACCAACGCCTACGCCGCGATGCGACTCATCGCCCCACTGCTTGCGATCATGATTGCCTGCGCGGTTTTCTTGTCCGAGGGCATCGGTCGAAAAAAATGGAAGAGTACCGCCGCCGTCATCGCTGTGCTGATTCTCTTCACGACAATCGGGGCAGGCCCCCAGCTCTACGCAGCCCTCTCCCAGCCAGAGCATTTCTTCGCACGGAGCAGCGCAACAACCTACGCCCTATCCAATGGCCCTACTTGGTGGATGAGAACCCTGACCGCGAATTTTTGGCGAGAGCTAAATCCCCATTACCTCTTTCTATCGTTTGGCGAATACCGCATACTGAGCATCGCCCGACTAAGTGTGATCGAGTTGCCATTCCTTTACGTTGGGTTGATTGCGACCATCGTCCTTGCCATACGTCGGCGAAGCATGACGCTCGCACTCGTTCCGATGGCTGTGTTAATATGCCTCTTGCCCTCGATGGTCACCCGAGGCGGCCCGAGTCCGATGCGATCGTCCGGCGTGTGGGCCATCTACCCAATTGCTTCCGCGTTGGGCATCTCTATGGTGGGGACACTTCTGGTGACAATGTTCGCATCGCTACGAAGTCGCCGCGTTCGAAACCTTGCAATGGGCGGGATATGTACGGCGGTTGTGATTTGTGGGGTGTCCAATACGCACCGCTATCTCGGTGACAAGAAACTCCATGGCCCCGCCGCCCAACACAACCTCGTCATGATCGGCGAAGCGCTCGCCAAGGAAAACCTCAACGACTACGAGCGCATTTACATCGACGCCGACGGCATGTTCGGCTACCTCTACGCGGCGGCGTTTTCTGGCATAACCCCGTCAGAATTCCAACACCTCCCGCGCACCGGCACGCTTCGAGGATTAGGCTGGGATGATTTTGATACCCTAGGCCCCTTCCATTTCACGACGCAAGCCCAAGCCCGAATTGATCGACGCAAGGCGAGGACAACGGGCAAGTGGCTTCTGGTTCGTTACGACGATGCGCAGATCGAAACGCAAGAACTCGTTAGCGAGCACATCGCGCAAGGCGGAAGCTAGCGCACCAAAACACGCTTCCTAGAAACCACGCACTCACATACGAACCGAGAACGCCTAATATGACAGTGCCAGATTGGTAGCCAACTCCGTTCATAATGCCGTCAAGACGGGACAGGTTCAAAGCCGATCCGTGATTTTGGAACGCCATGGTTGATCGACTAAGTAAGTAGGCGTCCCTGAAAAAGCCACCTACGCGGCGGTGAGATCACGTGACCAGTGGTTTCGGATCTCGACGATCAAGCTCTTGAGTGTTTGGATCAGCGCATCGGCAAACCGCCCTCGCTCTCGGCGGTACAATCCTAGCAGGTTCCGCAGGTTGGACTAAGTAGCGATGTCGTGTTCGTTCGTGCAGGCTGGCCAGTTTGCGAAAGCAGAGTTGGTCGCAGACGCGGTATTGCTGCGGTGTCAGATTTGTTGTCGGACGCGGACTTAGCCCCGAAGGGGCGACACGGGCTGCCCAGCTTACGGCGCAAGCCGTGGGGACGATACGGTGTATATGCGTCTGGCCCCGGAGGGGCGAAACACGTCGATACACACAAGAACGAAACGCGCAACCATGTCGCATAGCCGCACGCGCTTTTACGCTCATTGCGATCTTCGTCACAAAAGATCGCCGCAACTACATCACCACCGAGGTTCAACCGCGGCTCCACAAACACATCGCTGCAATCAAGGTCGAGTATGACCTGCGGTATCTTCGGCCTTGACGCGGTTTCGCCCCGTTGGGGCTTGGCGTTCCGGTTTCGAACTTGTCCCCCAGCTCGCGCTGGGGGCTTTCGCGAAATGTCGCCCCTGCCGGGGCTAGGATAACATCTCTAGATTAACAACCGACCCGTCTCGACGGTACGATGGGCGCGGGTTGGTTGTCAATCTGGTGTTGCCATACTAATGATGCGCGTGCGCCGCGTGTTCTTCTAGTTCCTTCTTGTGTTGGTCGATGATCTGCTGCTGTACGTTGCCTGGCACGGGATCGTAGTGCGAGAGTTCCATCGTATAACTACCCTGTCCGCCGGTCATGCTCGATAGGCGTGACGCGTAGTCAGCCACCTCCGCCAGCGGAACCGTCGCCTTTATCACTGCGAACCCACCGGGAAGCACTTCCTGCCCCTGCGGTCGACCGCGACGCGAAGCAAGGTCTCCGGTGATGTCGCCAACTCCGTCGGCGGGGACCGTCACTTCAATCTCAACGATCGGTTCCAACAGGGTCGGCTTTGCTTTCATGAACCCCTCTTTGAACGCGCCACGCCCTGCGATCTGAAAAGCGATGTCCTTGCTATCGACCGGATGAACCTTGCCGTCGATCAGTTCGACCTTGACGTCAACAACGGGATACCCCGCCATGACCCCCTCGGCCATCTGACCTCGAATGCCCTTATCAACGCTGGGTCGAAACGCCTGATCGATCGCCCCGCCGAAGATCTTATCAACAAATTCATAACCCTCGCCGCGCTCCGCCGGCAGCACGTTGATTATCACGCGACCGAACTGACCGGAACCGCCCGACTGTTTCTTGTGGGTGTATTCGATGTTTGTCGCGGAACTGGTAATCGTTTCGCGATAGGGAATCCTCGGCGGTTTCGTATCGACTTCGAGCTTGTGATGATGGGCCATGCGAGACAGGCAGGTGCGCAACTGCAAGTCGCCCATGCCGCGAATGATCAACTCGCCACCCATCCCGCGCTCTGACACAAAACAAATGTCTTCGTCTTGAAAGCGTCGAAGCGCCGCCGCGATCTTATCTTCATCGCCATGCGCCTTGGACTCGATCGCGAGCGCGAACATCGGTTTGGGGAAGACTGGCATCTCCACGGTCCCGCCATCGGTTGCATAAATCGTCTCACCGATGTGGAAGTCGAGTTTTGCGAGCGCGATGATGTCGCCGGCGACACCGGCTTTGAGCTCGCTGTGCTCCGCCCCGTGCAATTTTAGAACATGACCGGGTCTAGTACCCTTCGGATCGCGAGCGCTCTTGATCGTCATATCTGGCGTGAGCTGACCGGACAGAACGCGAATCGCGAGATATTTGATGTGGCTCTTGGGGTCCGTTGTGATCTTGAAGACCTGTCCCACGAAGGGGCCATCTTCGGTCGGCGTAAGCTCCGTCGACGTTTCACCGTCTACGAGCACGCGCTGCTTGCCGGTCAACGGAGACGGACAGAAGCTCTTCAAAGCGCCAAGAAACTCCGAAATACCCACGTCGCCCACAGAATCCGTAAAGAAAATCGGAACGCACGCACCCTGCGCGACCGCATTCGCCCCGGCAGCCTCCGCCTCCTCTTTGGTAAGCTCGCCGCCGAGGTATTTTTCCATCAGCGCGTCATCCGCGCCGACCAACGCCTCTAAGAGGGCCGTATGCGCCTTCGCCACATCCGAAAAATCAGACGAACCGGACTCGTTCGTAGCGCAGTCAATCACGCCCTTCCCGCCGTCACACGGAAGGTTGATCGGAACACATTCTGCTCCGAAGGTCTCCTGAATTTGTCCGAGAAGGCCCGGGAGGTCGACGTTTGGTGCGTCGATGTGATTAATCACGATCCACACGCCCAGGCCAAAGTCGCGAGCGCGATTAAACATTCGACGCGTGTTGACCTGGATCCCGGAGGCAGCGGATACGACGACCACCGCAATTTCCGCCGCGGCCAGCGATGCAACCGCCGGCCCACAGAAAGCCGCCACGCCCGGCGTATCGGTCAGATTGATATGAAGGTCGTTATAGGAAAAATGACAGATCGCAGAATCGAGCGAGGACTTTTTCTCTCTCGATTCTTCAGTGTAATCTAAGATGCTCGTCCCGTCCGGAACGCTTCCGAGGCGCTTGGTCACGCCCGCCTTGAACAAAAGCGCCTCAGCCAACGAGGTCTTCCCCGACCCACCGTGCCCAACCAGCGTGAGATTCCTCACGTTACCAATCTCGAACCCAGCCATCGTGTCGCTCCTATCCGCTTGCTGTCGCGTAGTCAGAGGTCAATTTGTAGCGAGGCTCCTCGACTCGGAGCCACCGCGAAGAGAACGACATCTTAGCAAATCACCCGGAGGAATGCTACCTGATGAGAAACGAACTCTCCGCCCGCGAATCCCGAGCATTTCGCGCGCCGCGCGCGACAATCCTTGACAAATCGGTGACGTGGCGGTCAAATGCTTTGGCCCGGATATAGTCAACAACGGGCGAGACGTAGGTCGCGACGGATACGCTCGCGGGAAGGCCAAATCTAGCGGGAGCGCGGAATGCAGGCAACAAAAATGGCGACGGATACACCGAGAGAAACAGACACCGCCCACCGCGTATCTTCCCTAAATCACAACGATAAACCCTATCACGTCGTGCTCGCCCAGCAATTCGACCGAACCTCGATCGACCAACTGTGCCAGCTTGCTGACATGATTCGCACGATCGCGAACTCCCGCCAGGGCGGTCAGTTCCTCCGCACCATGCTGGGGCACAAACGGGCGATGCTCTACTTCATTCAGCCATCGACACGGACGTTTCTGTCGTTCACGGCTGCGTGCCAAGTGATCGGGATGCCATTCAGCGAGGTGCGCGACCGTTCCACGTCGTCCGAGGTTAAAGGCGAGTCTGAAGACGATACCATTCGGACGCTGAGTCAGTATTTCGACCTCATCATCATGCGTCACCCGATGGAGGGTTTCGCCGAGCACGTCGCGACGATGCTCAACGAGATGCCCCGGACGATTCCGGTGATGAATGCAGGGTCCGGCAAGGACCAGCACCCCACACAAGCGCTTCTCGATATATATACGCTTTACCGCAGCTTCGCGAATCCGCGCGCAACGCGAACCGAACCTCGATACACGCGAAACGTCTTCGCGGGCAAGACCATCGCGTTCGCTGGCGACCTTCTCCGCGGTCGAACTGTCCGATCGCTCGC
>JAJRUK010000209.1 GCA_024277835.1 Planctomycetota bacterium
ACTATACAGACTCAACGACGCGATAAGCCCAATGTTGGTCCCTTCCGGCGTCTCGATCGGACAGATACGACCGTAATGACTAATGTGAACGTCGCGTACCTCAAAGCCCGCACGCTTTCGGTTAAGACCACCAGGACCAAGAGCAGACAAACGCCTCTCATGTGTGAGCTGCGAAAGCGGATTCGTCTGGTCAACGACCTGCGAAAGCTCGCCCCGGCCAAAGAAAAGCTCAATGGCTGAGCTGATCGACTTGCTGTTGATAAGCTCCGCAACACGGCCCAACTGGTCCGGATCTTTCAAGCTCATACGCTCTTGGACCGTTCGCCGCAATTTCAAAAACCCCTTGCGCATTTCGTCGGCGCAGAGTTCATCAAGCGTTCGAAGACGCCTGTTGCCCAGATGGTCGATATCATCGACAGCAAACGCAGCCTCGCCCGTCCGCAGTTTCAGCAAGTACCGCAAACAGTTGACGAAGTCCTCCTTCGTCAGCGTCATGGACCCGCCTTCGCTGCTTTCTTCAAACTTTCGACTCAGGCGGAACCGACCCACTTTGCCAAGTCGGTAGCGATTCACATCGTAAAACTTCTCATTAAAGAGTTTCTTCGCCTTGTCAAGATGAGGCGGGTTGCCCGGACGAAGACGCCCATAGATTTTCAGAAGAGCCTCTTCGTGTGTTCGACTGCCATCCTCCGCGAGCGTGTTCAAGAGGAGCGGGTCCGTCACCTTGGCAATCACTTTCAACTGCCGAATACCGGACTCCTGGATGCGTTCAACCGCGTCGCCGATCTGACAGCCCGCCTGAACAAGCACCTCTTCGGTCTCTTCGTCAACAATCGTCGTCACCGTATAGAGCTCAGGCGACAGCGCAGACGTCTTGACCATCTTGGTCTTGAAAAACGTCTCAACGATCGCCTCGTCAGACGAAAAACTCGGGTCCATGGCGCGAAGGAACGTCGTCGCGGCAAGCTTGCTCGACTGGTCAATCCGAACGACAAGGATGTCTTTCTTGGTAACCTCAATCTCGATCCAACTGCCTCGTTCGGGGATAATACGACAGGCGTGCAGCGCCCGGTCGCCCTCGGCTTGTTCCTTGATAAAGTCGACACCCGGCGAACGATGCAACTGCGAAACAATGACGCGCTCAGCGCCGTTGATAATGAACTCCCCGCCACCGATCATGATGGGCATGTCGCCGAGGTAGACCAAGTCTTCCTGGATCTCGTCGTTGTCCTTGCGAACCAACCTCGCGCGAACGCGGAGGGGCATCCCATAGGTCAAACGAAGCTGGCGACACTCGTCGGGCGTGTATCTTGCCTTACCGAGTTCGTAGTTGATGTAGTGCAGCGCCAGTTTCCCGTCGTAACTCTCGATCGGGAACATCTCCCGAAGGAGTCCCTCCAGACCATGACCATCGCGACCCGAAGGCGCAAGATCCTCCTGGAGATAACGAGCATACGACGTGTTTTGCAATCCGATCAGGTGCGGAACCTCGATCGCATCGCCAACCTTGGAGTAGTTTCGTACGGGTAGCCTAACGCTCATCAACATAGTCCTCGTCGTAAGAGCCGGACATCATTGCACATACGCCGTTGTGCGCGCAGCACACCCGGCGTTGCCAGCAGGCAATTCATTTTCACACGAGGGACGATGTTCCATCGTGCGAGGCTTCCGGTGGTTTCGGTGTCCCAACAACCGAACGATCCCGCCTCGCGAGCGATTTGCACAAGTGGGTGCATGAACAAAGTAGTATCTAGCGAACCAAAACTCCGTGCCCCGGCGTCTCCCTCAACAGAAACAACGGGCTATCATCTTAACTCCGCTTCGGTGAAGGAACCGTTTCCACCACCATCCACGAATATAGATTCCTGCAACTTCGCAATACCCGCAACAAAACGCTGCGAGCGAGCGAAGACATCGCACGAATTTAGTCGATCGTAACAGCGCCGCCGACTTCTTCGATCTCTTTCTTGATCTTCTCGGCATCTTCTTTCGAGACGCCTTCCTTGATCGCCTTGGGGCAACTCTCGACCAGTTCCTTCGCCTCTTTGAGACCAAGACCGCTGATCGATCGGACGACCTTGATCACCTGGATCTTCTTGTCGCCAAAACTGGCAAGGATCGCGTCGAACGAAGTCTTTTCGACAGCTTCTTCGCCGCCACCTCCGCCAGCAGCCATCATAACGCCGCCGCCCGCAGGCTCGATCCCGTGAACATCCTTGAGGCAATCCACGAGAGACTGCGCGTCCTTGACCGTAAGATTCACAAGCTTGTCAGCAAGCTCGGTAATGTCGCCGGTAAACTCTTTGGCTGGTGCTTCTGCCATCTCTACATCGCTCCTTGCAATTCTAAATGAGTCGTCGCGGCAATAGGCAGTTCACCCGGTGTGAACCATTTCATCCGCCGAAGCGGACCAGTCATCGCGAAACGCTCTTGTCTGTATTTCTTACGCAGCTTTGTCTGCGATCGCCTTAAGGCAACCCGCGATCTTGCTTTGCGGCGCTTTCACGCAACCAGCAATCGCACGACCCGGCGAACTAACCAGCGAAGCAATATCACCAATCAACTCCGTCAGGCCCTTCATCTTCGAAAGTTCGGCGACCGTCAGTAGATCGGGATCACCGTCAAAGATGGCATTCTTGAGCTTTAGGCTCTCAATACTTTTCGAGACGGCGAACAAGGTCTTCGCAATATCGATCACCGACCCTCCGCTCGTCACCAACGCGCAAGGCCCTTCAAGCGTGTCGCCAAGCGGTTCGAGCGGGCTACCGCGAAAGGCAACCTTTGCGAGTCGATTCTTGATGACATGGACCTTGGCATCATTCTTACGAAGCTCGCCGCGAAGCTCTTCCTGCTCGATAACCGTCATCCCCGACAACTCCACAACGCAAGCACTGGCCACGCCGTCATAGCGAGACTTCAACTCGGTTGTGATCATTTCCTTGAGTGCCTTGCTCATCGTTTCTTCCCGTATAAGTAGAAGCTCTCGAAACTACGCAGACGTCGCCAACGTCACCGATGGCGTTCGCGTAGCAGAGAGACATGCTCGCTTTAGATAGTGTCCCTTGGCAGCCGCCGGCTTGATCTTCATGAAGTGGTCGATCACCGCTTCGATGTTTTCCTTCAGATCCGCATCCGTGAAGCTCACCCGTCCGACCGGCAGGTGAATATTCCCGCCGTCGTCATTACGAAACTCGATGCGACCACCGGAAAAGTCCTTGACCGCCTGAGCGACCTCTGGAGTCACCGTGCCAGACTTTGGGGTGGGCATCTTACCCTGCGGACCAAGGACGCGACCGAGCTTTCCGACCTTCCCCATCATCGAGGGATGCGCGATCGCAACGTCAAAACCAAGCCAACCGTCCGCGACCTTTTTCACGAGGTCGTCGCCGCCAGCCTCAGTGGCACCGGCAGCCTTCGCTTCCTCGACGAGCGCTTCGTCGCAAAAAGCAATGACCGATCGCGACTTGCCGATTCCCTTGGGAAGCGAAATCGCACCCCGCAGCATCTGATCCGCCTGTTTGGCATCAATACCCAAATGCAAGACGATCTCAACGGTCTGATCAACCGCTTTGCGTTTCTTGCCGTTCTTGTAAGACCGGTCACCCTTGATCTCTGCCATCTTCTTCACACGAGCGATCGCGTCAGCGACGGCAACGGGGGCGGCATCACCGCCACCAAGTTCGGCTTGTTTTCGGTAGACTACGCTGCGGTATCCCATGACTTCGTCTCAATCTCGCTAGCCGCCCACTTCGGAGCGACAAGACAACTAATCAACAACATCAATGCCCATCGAACGAGCCGTCCCGGCGATAATCTTCGCCCCGGCATCAACAGTAAACGCATTCAGGTCAGGCAATTTCTGTTCAGCGATGTCGCGAACCTGCGCCATCGTGACCGTCCCGACCTTTTCCTTGTGGGGAACGCCGCTTCCCTTGGCGACCTTGGCTGCGTCCTTGAGAAGAACCGCCGCCGGCGGACTCTTCACCACGAACGAAAACGATCGATCCGCGTAGACAGAAATCACGACCGAAACCGTCATGCCGTTGAGCTTGCTGGTCTCCGCATTGAACTGCTGCACGAACTGCCCAATGTTGACGCCGTGCTGACCGAGCGCAGGGCCGATCGGCGGCGCGGGGGTCGCCTTGCCACCCGGCGCTTGCAGCTTAATTGTTCCGGTTACTTCCTTACCGCCAGCTTTTGCCACGTTCGCTCACCATTTCCAAAACGCTTGGGACAACTAGGGGTCGCCGACGAAAACCGCAGCACAACCGACCAAGCGAGCTATTCCATTTTTTCCAACTGCCAGTAATCGACCTCAACCGGAGTCGATCGACCGAAGATGGACACGATCACGGAAACCATACCGCGTTTTTCATCGACCGCATCGACTTCGCCTTCGTAACTCTCGAAAGCGCCGTCGGTGATTTTAACCTGCTCGCCCTTCTTAATATTCAGACCCGACAGCCCCGGTTCTTCCTCCGCCTGCTGCGACGCTGCCACCATCTGAACCACGTCGTCTTCGGACATGCTGGTCGGCTTACCATCGGACCCGATGAAATCGCCAACTCCGGTCGTCTCTTTCACCAAGAACCAAACGTTCTCGGGGATCGAACCGTCATCCTCGCACGCCATCTCAACGAAAACATATCCCGGATATAGCTTCCGCTCGACGACCCGAAGGACGCCGCCTTTTTTCTTTTTTTCCTTGAGCGACGGGACCAAAACACGACCCACTCGCCCTTCTAACCCCTCAATCGCAATTTTTCGATCAAGCGCCCTGCGGACCTGTCCCTCTTTGTTGGAGGCGACGCGCAGAACGTACCACTTCATGCCAGGCTGCGTCGTTTCCTCCACCGCGTCCGCGCCGTCAGAAACATCGGCGACTCCGTCAGACGTGGGAGCCTGCTCGACGACCGCCGATTCTTCCGAGACCGCAGCTTCGACAGCGTCATCAGTTCCGACGGCGCTTTCGACCGGTTCTTGAGATGTCTGGTCTGTGTCCGTCATCCCTTAAGCACGCCTATCCATCTGAAAATATTCTGAAAGACGACATCGACCAGGAACAAGTACGACGCAATCAAGACTGTGAAAAGGATCACGACTTTTGTCGATCCGATGACCTCGCGCTTCGTCGACCAGTTCACCTTCTTCATCTCGCCTTCGGTGGCGATCATGAAATCACCCGTCGTACGGTGGGCGAAAACAAACCACCAAAGCAAACCACCAAGAGCCACGGCGAATAAGATCGGAATCCCGGGCGTGATAAGCAATCGCCACCCCTCGTCGCCTTCATACACACGAAGCTGCTCCCAGACGAAGTACCCGCCCCAGAGGACGAGCAAGCCGAAACCAATCATCGTACCAATGCGCGTACGGCGACCTTGCTCTTGCTTATAAGGCGTAAGCAGACCGCGACCCTTCTTAGGAGGCGATCCACCACTCGGACTCCCGCCAGACGGAGTGCCGGACTGAAGATCGTCCCGCTCGGCTGTCATCGTGTCGGTTCCTTCCATGTCTTGCTCAGCCCATCTCCAACCGTTATGTCCCGCTCGCCAGTTTTACCGAACATCCGGCAACAGGGGCGGAGGGACTCGAACCCCCAACCGCCGGTTTTGGAAACCGGTGCTCTGCCAATTGAGCTACGCCCCTGTAGCAGATTTCCTGTCCACCACGTCAGCAGTATGAGGGAACTACTTTCTCTTTATCTTGTGGGTCGTGTGCTTACGCTCTCGCTTACAGTACTTGGAGAGCTCAATCTTAGGAACGCCACCCATGACGTTCACCGTCGTACGGTAGTTCAGGTCGTTGCACTCCTTGCACTGAAACCAGACCCACTCGCGTTTTGCTGCCTTGGCCATCGTATGCTACGTCCTGACTACCGGTCACATTACCCAACTATGAGAAGCGAACAACGCGCCGCTTACTCAAGTACCTTTACCACAACGCCCGACCCAACAGTCCGGCCACCCTCGCGTACAGCGAAGCGAAGCCCCTCTTCCATACCGATGGGCTTACCGAGCGTGACGATCATCTCGATGTTGTCGCCGGGCATGCACATCTCAGCACCCTTTAGCTCAAGACCACCCGTCACGTCGGTCGTGCTGAAGTAGAACTGCGGACGATACCCGTTGAAGAACGGCGTATGACGACCGCCCTCATCCTGGGTAAGAACATAGACCTGCGACTCGAATTTCGTATGCGGATTGATTGAACCTGGAGCAGCAAGAACCTGCCCGCGCTCAATCTCTTCTTTTTTAGTTCCACGGAGGAGGCAACCAACGTTGTCGCCAGCTTCACCAACCTCTAGCGTCTTCGTAAACATCTCAACGCCGGTCACAGTCGTCTTGGTAGTATCTACGAGACCGACAATTTCGACCTCATCGCCAACCTTGACAACGCCGCGGTCAATACGACCCGTCGCAACCGTCCCACGACCCTTGATACTGAACACATCCTCGATTGACATCAGGAATGGCAGATCGACCTGACGCTCAGGGATCGGGACGTTCTTATCGAGCGCATCAAGCAGTTCCTGGATACACTTGATCTTCTCTTCGTCCTTGGGGTTTTCAAGCGCCGGGAGCGACGAACCGCGAACAATGGCAATGTCATCACCCGGGAAGTCATATTTACACAGAAGCTCGCGAACCTCCATCTCGACGAGGTCCAGAAGCTCCGGATCATCAACAAGGTCGACCTTGTTCAGAAAGACCACGATATGAGGAACGTTCACCTGGCGTGCAAGCAGGATGTGCTCACGCGTCTGGGGCATCGGCCCGTCAGCGGACGACACAACCAAAATCGCACCGTCCATCTGCGCAGCACCGGTAATCATGTTCTTGACATAGTCGGCGTGACCCGGGCAGTCGATGTGCGCGTAGTGACGAGTCTCACTTTCGTACTCGACGTGCGAGGTAGCGATCGTAAGAATCTTGCTGGAATCGCGACGCCCTTGCGATTCGGACGCCTTGGCGACCTCATCGTAAGAAATCGCCTTGCACAGACCCTTCGCTGACTGCACTGTGCAGATGGCTGCGGTCAGCGTTGTCTTTCCATGATCCACGTGACCGATGGTTCCAACGTTCACGTGCGGCTTTGTTCTTTCAAATACTTCCTTGGCCATTGCGTTCTCCACTCGCTCGGCGGCACTTACCCGCCCGATACAATCTCACGTTATTACGAAACTCGGCCAACGTGCCCAATCCAAACGGGGCGACACGCCTACCATGACCATTTCGTCCATCTTGTCCGGCAGGAAAGTGCCACGCCATGACACTGACCAATCCGGCTTACATATTAACTTCAAGCTGCTGACGGGATTCGAACCCGTGACCTCGTCCTTACCAAGGACGCACTCTACCAACTGAGCTACAGCAGCGACGAAAGCTGTTGCCCACGGCCGCATCGACGGCGCAAAAAATCCGTGCGCAGACGGCAAAACGCCGCCAAGCGTAACAAGGCGTCACCGGCAATACCGGTACAGCGTACAACACGGCACCAAGTCCCGTATCTCTCAGCACTTACGGCGACAACGTCAACGCCGCCGCCAAGACCTAGAGCCACGCGAATATACGGATTCGATTGAAACTGTCAAACCTCGTCGCCCAGCAAATTCTCCCAGATGGTGGGCAAGATCATTAGCAGTACCGCTTTATCTCAGATTTCCACCTGCACCTCCACGAATATCTTGAAAATCACTCGGTGATTCGATAGCATCACCTGACCGGCTTGCCCGTGATGCCCCTCATTTTAGACGACGATGGAGCTTGAACACCGTGGATCGACGACAACTTGGCGCGAGTGATATTTGGGTCTCGCCCTTAGGGCTTGGGACGTGGGCGATGGGGGCGACTGTCGAGACATGGGGACACGTCGACGACCGCGAATCCATCGCCGCAATCCACCAGGCCATCGACTCGGGCATCAATCTGATTGACACCGCGCCCATTTACGGATTGGGACACAGCGAAGAGGTCGTTGGCAAGGCGATCCAGGGACGCCGGGATGATCTCGTAATCGCCACCAAGTGCGGCCTGCTTTTCCCGACAGAAAAGGGCAAAGAACCCGCCAGATGCTTGAGCAAAGACAGCGTCATCCGTGAGTGCGAGCAGAGCCTCCGACGACTTGGTACCGATGTCATCGACCTCTACCAATGTCACTGGCCCGATCCGGATACCCCGATCCGCGAGACCTTCGAGGCCTTTTCGCTCCTACGCAAACAGGGAAAAATACGCGCGGTGGGCGTTTCGAACTTTGGCTGCGAGAGAATATCCGCAGCCACCGAGTTTGGCCCGATCCACTCGCTCCAACCACCGTTCTCAATGCTACATCCAAGAACTGCGGAAGACTTGATTCCGTATTGCAAAGAGCACAACATCGCCGTCCTGCCGTACGGACCGCTTGCGAAGGGCTTACTCACCGGAAAGTTCGGTCCCGAAAGCACGTTTGAAGACATTCGCGCGCGCGATCCGGAGTTTGTCGGCAACCGATACCAGCGAAATCTTATGATCGTGGACAGCCTCGCCGAGATTGCCACAGCGTATGAAAAAACCGTCACCCAATTGGTGCTGAACTGGACAATGAACTTTCCCGGAGTCACCGCACCGCTGGTCGGAGCTAAGCGCCCTTCGCAGGTCGAAGAGCACGTCGGAGCTATCGGCTGGAATATTTCTTCGACAGACATGACGAAGATCGACACGATACTCGGAGGTTCGCAGGGCGATGCCTGAGACCTCCCGACCATCTACGGGGCTGCCAGGACAACGTCACACTGGCGGAAACGGGTCGCACTCCCCTCGCAGCTCGCGGACACAGCAAGGCGACCCGTTGCGTGCCCTTTCGGCAGCTTCCGGGAATTACAATCGGGACTACGACCCGGCAGGAACGCCAGGCAGCGCGCCTCCGCACCGGCGACAGCGCGTGACGTTTCTGTTCCCCACGCTAGGCGCGATCGTCGTTGGGTTCGTCCTGTTAATCGCGGGCCGCAACGTGCATCTCTGCGGCGCGACCTTTCGCTTACCCGAAACGCTCGACACCGCCCAACGCGATTTATGTCGCAATACGCTCTACGATGTGGTCTCTGCAGACATGGCGTTGTCAACTGTCTCGCCCGGCAATCAAAAGTTCTTCGTAGATTTCCCCGCTCCAAACACACTCCGATTCGCCTTCGCAACACCGAAAAGCGACGACGTTGTGGAACAAGCGAAACGTGCTTCCGACACGTTCCTCACCAGCATCAAGAACGAATTCCGCCGCGTCCGCGAAGAACCATCAGAGGGCGAGCAAGCCACCAGCGACCACATCGCGGAATTAAAATCTTCGCTCACCAACGAGCAGCGCGTCCTCGATCAGGCCATTGCGGACGTGCCCGAGCAAGACCACCGGGCTGAGCGGGATGGGTTATTGGATCGGTGGCGGAGCGTCCGCGAACGATACCGCGTCAGCGGCGCGAGGGTAAAGGAGGTCGCAGGGTCAGTCGAGCAGCTTCGAAACGCCCCACCCCCTTCGCACGGAATTGTGACATCCGATCAGCGACGAGAGGCGTACGGCCAAGACTTGGGTCTCCAACAAGACCTGAAAGAACTCGCCGTCTCGCTCACAGAAATCCGTGGCCACATCGGGCGACTCCAGGCAGACACCGCCGCCCTGCACACCCACCTCGACGAAGCGACCGCCAAGTTGACGGAGCTTTTGAAAGGTGTCGAGCATGGGATACTTCCGACGACGACGCGGGATACCGTCGAACAACTCTCAGACAGCACAGACGCCTTCCGCGACTCACTGGCCAGCTTTTCGACGAAGTGGGAACAGGAATTGACCGCGATCCGGGAGTCACCGATCAAACCGCGCAGTCAAGAACTACTCGATCGCTATCAACGAACCCGGTCCGCGCTGAGCGCGTTCTTATTCGACGCCTCCAAGCTTCTCGCGCGAATGCGAGACAGCGCCCGTACCATCGACACGATCAAGAGCGATAACGGTCGCGTGCTGCAACTCCAGGCAAGCGTCTCACGATCGTTCCAGACGCTCCAGACGTTCTACCACCGGTTCGAATTCGCAGCGAGTCAGATTGATCGATCGCAAAACTTCCGACTCGACGCCGCACTCCGCAGTGCTCGTGGTCTCCGTCGTCGATCAAGGCAGCGGATGCAGCAAATCGACGAAAAGCTGCAACGGGCAGCCCTGATCGAAATGAAGTCCTTCCGCGCCACCTCCCTTCGGCAAGCGGAGGCGTTGCTGGAGTTTACGCGGGGGGAGAACGATGCCACCGTCTCTGCGCTCGTCGATTTGCAAGATCAACTCTCTGAGCGGGTTGGTTCCGTCGAGACGTTCGTAACGGCGGTCGCCCGTGCGGAGATGGCCACCCGAAATGTCGCGTCGCTACGGGCAACCCTCGCAGAAGCGAAGACGCGTCTCCAACAGCTCGAATCGCTTCGGAAATCGCGCGGGGCAAACGTGAAAATCGTGCTGGCGACGGCAGGCATCCTAGGCCCACCGATCAACGTCGGGGAGCGTTTTCGAAACAGCGCCATCGGTGCAGCCATCACGCTCATCGGACTTCTACTGGGTCAGTGGTGGGTCGCACGCCGAACTTGAACACCGAACAACCCGTTGAAAAACGAAGTTTTTCTATGTGGCACCGGTTTGTAACCGGTGCTAAACCCTGAAACAGAAGACATCGTACCGGTTACAAACCGGTGCCACACTTTTTCAACAGCCTGCGAACGGTCGAACACAGCGAGCTTATTCTTCTGTTCCCTCTGTACTCATTCTTCCGTACCCCCTGTACTCAGGGGGATCGAGGGGGGTTGCGCCGCTCGGGCATCAGGCGTACGATTCAACCATGTCCCCCGGACAGCTTGGTCAACCTGCCCAACAACTCAGGCAACATTGACGCGACCTCGTCGATCTCCCCCCGCGTGTTGAACTGCGAAAAGCTAAATCGAATCGCCCCATGCGCAAACGTTTCTTCGATCCCCATCGCATGAAGAACGTGCGATGGCTCCAATGAACCACTGCTGCAAGCTGACCCCGCCGACGCACAAACCCCCGCCTCACTAAGAAGAAGCAGAATCGCTTCCGCCTCCAGTCGCTCGAAAGCGATGTTTGACGTCGTGTGGAGTCGATCAGAACCAGCAGCGATCACGCGCGCAAATGGGATGCCCTCGGTCACCCGTTTCTCAAAGGCATCGCGCATCTGTCGAACATTCTCGGCAACTAGACCCATGTCTTGAACCGCCAGCTCCGACGCAAGCCCCATGCCAACAATACCCGCGACATTCTCCGTCCCGCCGCGCAACAGACGCTCCTGCCCCCCACCGACAATCTGCGGAGATATCCGCGTTCGACGCTTCACATAGAGTGCCCCCGCACCCTTGGGGCCGTGAAACTTGTGCGCGGACAGGGAAAGCATGTCTGCGGGCAGCACCGAGAGGTCTACCGGGAGCTTGCCGATCGCCTGCACGGCGTCCACCAGAACGAGCGCCCCGCGTTCGTGCGCGATGCGCACGATGTCGTCCAGCGGAAGAATCGTTCCGGTTTCGTTGTTGGCCCACATGGCAGCCACGAGCGCGGTGTCGTCGCGCACCAGGCGGCGCAGCGCGTCGAGGTCGGGCAGGCCGTCGGCGTCCACCGGGCACACCGAAACCTCGCAGCCGAGCGCCTCGAGGCGAAGGAGCGGGCTGAACACCGCCGGGTGTTCCACGGCCATCACCACGGCGTGACGGCGCTCGGTTTGTCCTTCGAGTACGCCGCGGATCGCCAGGTTGTCCGACTCGGTGCC
>JAJRUK010000210.1 GCA_024277835.1 Planctomycetota bacterium
CTCCCTCGTTACGATCGCACCTGCGCGAGATCGTCTGCAGTCAAGAACGCCGCTGCGTAATAGTTTAGTGGTAGCTCCAGCACGACTTCCTCTTCGTCATCGTTTCGAAGTTCAAAGTCATATGCCCCCGAACCCGCTTCATCAACGGGAACGCAAGCATGCACCTTGTATGCCCTATGAGGGCGCAGACGCATTGGCGGGGGCATGTCATCGAAAAAAAGTACAGCAACAATTTCATCGGGCTTTGGCGGTGTAGACGACCTCGAACGTACGGACCCCCGCGACGAATTCAACCTTGCCCGCGGGATCTCAGAGCTGAAGGAAAGCATGGGCTCAACGTCTAGGATCCTTGATCGTTCGAGAGCCCCGCAGAGCTCCGCAACAACGTATTGGCGCGCAGAATCGAACTCCAGCATTCCGCTCGCCTCTATGTCATCAATCAGCGCATCCATCACGGGCCAAAGGACTGTCGATTTCAATTCCTCGGGCGACAGCATCGGACTGGTTGCCCCGGATTCGTTCAAGACGCCAGTTCCGTATAAACACTCACACATCCGACCAACACAGTAATCCCAAGGCTTGTCGAAGTTGAGCGCTCTCTTTACATGGTAGTAATCGAGAAAGTTGTTCACGACTGAACAGGTTAATGTGTTGTTCAGATTCTTTCGCTGTTCCATGAATCCTCTCAGTCTCTAAGTCACAAGACTTCGCGAGCACGCAGATATCGAGCCACGAGCCCGACAACACCTACAACTTCTTTCGACTCCGCGAACGCATCTTGCCATTGATGACCTTCAAACTGGAAATCAAGAGCACGTCGATGATCTCGAATCCGCCTGTCTTGTCGAACACAACAGTCGCGCGACCCGCGGGCGAGAGGGCCATGAAATCCGGATGATCCACGCGCACTTTCCGCCCGTCGGCAATGTGTATAACAAATGGCTCAAACGGCTGCGTATTGTAAGCGTGCTGAAGCTCTTTCATCTGCATGAAGGCTCGTTCCTTCCGTTGCACTTACAAACCAACATTAAACGTCAGCGAATCCACAAGCACCGTCCCATCCACCGGCGAGATGACCTCAACACACGCCCCGAACGAACCGGTATTGAGCAGGTCAAGCAGATCCTGCGAAACCGAGTCCGGAGCCACGAGAATCGACGTCGCGTTTCCATCCGCGTCAAGCTCGACCTCGAACACGAACATGTCGCCCGCTTCGCAGTCCGCTGTAATCGCTTCTTGCGTTCCGATATAGATCGTTACGCGAAGCTCGCCGTCTGTGCAGACCTCGCCGCAGGTGGCTGCGTCAACGTCGGCGAGCAGGCACGCATCCAAACACACATTCTGCTCCTGCAGGGTCAGCGCAGACACCTTCCCGCTGGTAGTATTCGCAGGTTGCACGGAAACATTTGCCGGATCGATTGAAAGGCTACCGCTTCCGCCCGTCCGGCCGAGCGTGAACGAAAAGTTCGCCCTCGCGTTTTTCGGAACCCCGGCTTGCACCTCAAACTCACCCACGCCCGCGTCCGTCAGGCTGACTGGGATCGGAATCGTAATCGGAGCGCAACCTGGAACGAAGAGAAATGACAACGAAAAAACACCAAGCGTAGCGATCGTAGCAAGTCGGCCCATGACAATAACTCCGTCTATCGTCTCCCGCCAAAATGAAAACGTCGCCCGACAGGCCGGGAGGGTGTCCTGCCCGGGCGATGCACACGGGCAAGTTTACCGCGCAAGAGCGATCACGGACAGGAAGAGTTGAACCAAAGCAGCCCCGCCGCGCAATAACGGCGCAGACCCACTCGATAGACGAAAACCCAACGATGAACTCCGCTCATATGGACCGACGACGACGTCAACGTCGGGTGCCTCACAAGCAGCAATGAACTACGGGCAAACTTGCGGACCCGCGTACGGGAACGCAAGCCCCTTGACCGCATCCACGCTCAACGTCACGTCCAGGACATTCTGCGTGTCAGTGAGCGGATTGGGAACGTCGCCACGAAGCAGCGAGCGCGGTTCAAAAAACGCAGGAGGAATCTGACCGACGCTGTCAACGACACCCACAATATCCGAAACGTTCAGGAGAGGATTGTCATCGACATTGCCCCAGATGCTCGTCTCGATCGGAAGCGAATCGGATACAGACGCGCAAGTCGCTTCTTGCCCCGTACAGATGACCGAAAGCGTCGAGACATTGTACGTCGAGCTGGGGACAATCCCCGCCCCGGTCACATGGAGGACGCCTCCGCCAAACAGCCCCGCCCAGTCCGCATACTCCGGCGCACAGCCAAGCGTCGCACACTTGAACGTCGTACCCAGCGCAGCTGAATCCTCACAGTCGAGAATCGGATCGCCGGTTCCAGAGTCGCGATACAGATTGACGTACCGCACTTGACCCTCAAACGCCGAGAAATCCTGTGCATCCGCAGGAAGAAGCGGGTGATGCAACGACGTCAACTCAACGCCAAGCGCCGTCTCAGACCCTGCGTCCGTTGTCGGAACCGAGAATGAGATGAACCGACTCTTAGAAAACTGCGACCCAGCCGCATCTGGAGCCGCCGATTCCATCGGTGAAACAATCACGAACGAACCAGAGGCCGGACCGACCGACGGACCAGACACCGACGTCACTGCCCCCGCATCGAACAGACCGAGCTCAACCGTCACACCGCGTGGATCCCCGCCTGCACCGAGCTGCGGCGAAGCATCCGCGTCAAACCGAAAATTGTAAACCGTCCCCCATCGCAAAGGATTATTCACCGTCTCCCATTTGATGCATCGAGCACTCGTCGGGCAATCCGTCGAAATACTGCTGGTCCAGGGGACGTTATCAAACGACTCATCCGCCGACCGAACCGCGAGGAACCCGATATTCGTGATCACGTTCGTCGGGTCAACCGGGACGGTAAAAGAACCGCCCTTACGATCCATGTCGATATTAAGAATCGCGTACTCGTAGTGCCATGTTCCGTCACCGTTACTGGTCGCCTTGGCACGCAGGTCGCATCGCCCGTCCGGCGACACGCCCTTCACGACGGGGATCTCTTGGGCGAGAATCGTAGCCTCCGCCCCGGTCCAGGCATCGATCGCAAAACCGATTTCCATGTCCGCCCCCAAGGGGGCCATCGCGAAATTCCAGGTTCCGCCCACCGACCCGGTGATCGACGTAATCCGCTTCCATGCAGCGTTATTCAGTGGCAGAACGTCCTCAAAGTGAACGTAATACCCCTCGACAATGTACTCCGAAAAGGCGTTCTCTAGCGGATCCAGGTCCACGTCACGAACTTGAAGACGATGTTCAATGGGATCGTGCCCGTGGTTTCGGTCCATCTCCGATGTCGAGGCATCCCACGACGCAGTCCAGGGGTTCACTTCCTCACGCGGGCCGAGTCCGGTCTGAAACGCGTTCAGTCCAGACGTATACGTATCGGTACAACCCATTCCAAGGAACGGTCCTTCTCCGTGACCCTGGATCGGTTCAAAAGTACATGGCGTGACACACTGCGTACTCGCCAGCGCGAAGAAACCATGTTTGATCCACGACTGACCGATCTGTTCAAACCGATCATCTTTGATCCGATAGAGATTTTGAACGATGAACGGATGCCGCGGATCAGGCGGCGCAAGCCACGTCAGATCCGCGTTTCCAATGTTCCACGACGTCGTGTTGACGGCCAGACCGACGGTATCGAACAGGCGACCGAATTGTTGAAGCCCATAAAGCTCACAAAAAGTAACGTCCGGCGCTGTGGTACCCATCGCCGTGTTGCCAATCGGTCCGGCTGTCGCCGACGAGGAAGGCGTAATCAGGCGAGCGAGCGCATCCCCCCCCGACCAAACCACGGACCCACGAAGAACCCCAGTCCCGACCGACACGCCCGCAAGATCCATATCCCCAAGCGCGGCGGCAAGCCCTGTAGATATCGTCACCGAATACGCCGGCACAATCACTTCGCCAGCCAGGCGATCGATCCGTACGCGCGATCCACGCAACTCAAGGGCAGTCGATGCAGCCACAGTTGACCCCGCGAAGGCATCGCGTTCATCTCCCGAGTAAAGAATCAACTCATTCACTGTGATGGATGTGCGCCCAGTCGAAATGACGACCCCTTCTGTAAGTCGGATGACTTGCGCCGCGGGCAACTCCACCCCCGCCTCGCGCGCCTCGACCGATAGAACCTGCTCATCGACGACCAAAAACTCCGCCGATGAGAAGTTCGACCCGCGCGCGGACCGACCCGAGACCGTCCCGATCGACACTTGCCCCGACGCCGCAGGATGAACATCAATCTTGAAACGGGCGTTCGATACCGTCCACGACTGCTCGCCGTTCACAGCCGTGGCTGTGAACGTAACAGCCAGAAGAACCTTGAAAGCGTGGCGCATCGAAAAACCCCGACGCACCATCGACGTACTGCGATCAAACGACCTGTTAACCATGACGTGTAACTCTCCTGCCTACTCGAAATCGCGACACAATGGGGCAAAAACTCGCCTGCCACAGCAGGAGCGCGAAGGAAGGTGTAAAATAAAGAACCTCAGTCTCCCCCAAGAAGCCCGCAGTATACCATTTTCGTTTATTGGTCGTCAAGAAAATTCCCGCGTGGCAGCGCACGTTTTCGTCCGTACGACCCGATAACCCACCAAAATCGATGCTAATCACCCGCGCAACGCGCTAGAATCCAGCCTCAGCACCAATAGACCCTGTTGAGGCTTTACTAATCCACCCCACCCCGCCTATCATATTGGCGTACGCGCAAGGTCCACAGCAACTTGACGGGACCGATCGCAACGCAGAAACACGCGAGCGATCGGAGGGGAGTCTGATCCCGCTCAGGATGGGGTACCGCAACGCGAAAATTCAGTCGTCTGTAACTGCGGGACATTTTCCGCCGGCAAACGGGTCCGTATTCCCCGATATAGCCCCCGGAGTACATTCCGTGGCGAACACGCGCTCGGTGCGCGCCGCGATCGGCCTCTGCACCAAGGAATAAGGGATCGGAAAGGGAAAGAAGCATGTTTGAAGCATCGCTCCGACAAAAAACGGGTTGGGTTATCGCGGCGACCGCAGCACTTTTGTTGCTCGGCGCTCTTTCATCAAGCGTCATCGCTGGCGAACGCAGCACGACTGCCTCGAAAGCGAATGCGCGTCAAAACACGGCGCGAACAACGATCGAGGCGACGACCATTAAGGTCAGTCCGAGAAGAATCGCCACGCTCGCCGGAAACACAGTACCCGGCGGAACGATCGCCGGCGTCGTTCTGCCGCCCGGCGATATCGTCTATAGCAACCAATCCGAATCGACCGTGAGTATCTATCTCCCGAACTCCGCGTTCGTCGGTGATTGCACGGTCCGCCCGACTCAGTTTATGGCAGACGACTTCACTCTCGCCTCGGGGCCAACCACTCTCAGCGGTTTCGCACTCCTGGTCGCCGGCGTGACAGAGTGCAGCGCAGCGACGTTTGACGTGCGCGTCGAGCTGTGGAACGGAAACCCTTGCAACACTACTTGCGCAACACTCATCGCAGGAACCGAAACAGACTTCACTGCCATTCCCAATGACGGGACGGTCCAACTGCTCTCAAAGACATTCGCCGTGCCTGTTGATGTACCCGGGACCGTATGGATGCGCGCTGAATTCTCGACCAACGACTCGGGCTGGATGCTCGGCTTTGACACCGACGGACCGGGAAACGCCACCATCAGCCCGACCGCCCCAGACCTGGGGACGACCCTGGATTTCTGGGCGGAAGATGATGCGACAGACGGTTGCGACCTGTACGACTTCGCAAGCGGAAACCACGCCGGATTCTGGGCAACGCTCTGGCAAACACCCGGTGCCGCACCAACTGGCGCTTGCTGCAACGGAACCACATGCTCGGTTGTGTCAGAAGCGGACTGCGTTACCGCGGCAGGAACATGGCAGGGAACTTTCACCGACTGCGACCTCAACTACTGCCAACCCGGCGCGTGCTGCACCGGCGCAGACTTTCAGACCTGTACTGACGGCTCTGAGGCGACCTGTGCCGATGGGATATTCCACCCTGACTTGACCTGTGCTGACACACCATGTGGACCGAATTTCATCGACTATGAAAACAGCTTCTTCACGCAGCAATTCTTTGCTTCCCGACCGGACAACTGGGTCGAAGGCGATCCGCCATCAGACATTATCGCCGCAGACGATATCACCTTCGGATCAGGTAGACCTTGCGAAGTCAGTGGCTATGAGATGATCGTTTTTGGACAATGCAACGCCATCGACGGACTGGAGTTCGACGCACGACTCGCCCTCTGGAGCAATGACGACGGCGGAACACCTGCGGACCCTTCCGATGACAGACCACTCGCAGAAATCCCCGGAACCAGCAAGACATTCACCGGCATCCCGGCTGACCAGACCGGACACGCGCTCGTCGTCGTGCCCACCGCGACCACTATTGTCGGAGATCGCGTCTGGGTCGCCATTGAAACCACACCCGACATTGGGGGCCCGGGACTCGCCGGACTCGCTGTGGTAGGTGATAGCTTGGACCAATTCGCCGAATTCAACTTCCCAAGTAATCCAAACGACTGGACCATCGGGCGTTTCTTCGGCGGGTTCACGCCGGAGCTTTGTCCGGGCGTGGGATGCACGCCAGCGGGAAGCTTCCGCATCAGAGCGTGGTGCGCAGGAGACCCGCCGACCGGAGCCTGTTGCGACAGCTTCGCCGGAACCTGTACAGACAACGTCGCCGAGCGAGACTGCAACGGTCGCTGGGCCGATGGCGAAACCTGCGCCAATCCGACCGCATTCGACCCGCCGTGTGGAACCCATGCGTGCTGCTTTAACTTCCTCACGCCAGACAACATTATCTGCGCCGACCGCACCGAAGAAGCGTGTGCGGCTACGAACGGCGCACTCGCGCGGGGCGTGAATTGCACGGACATTGACTTCCCAGGATGCCCCGCATCGTCATGCATCAACAAGCAGGGCGACTGCTTTGCCGCACACCCGACCGCGGGATGCGACGACGCTTTCTGCTGTGATACCGTCTGCACGACCAACCCAACGACCAACGGATTCTGTTGCGAACTGGAATGGGACGCTAACTGC
>JAJRUK010000211.1 GCA_024277835.1 Planctomycetota bacterium
CGGGCGAGATCGTTGGTTCCGGTCGTTTTCCGCCCCCTGCGCCGAGCGGTCTACGCGCGTTTCATTTTGCGGATGATGTGATGACGGATCTGGGGACGCTGGGAGGAACGATCAGTATCGCATGGGATGTAAACGCGAGCGGGCAAATCGTTGGCGAATCTGGGACGGGCGGACCTCCGGGCGGCGCGTTTCTTTTGGATTCTGGTGTCATGTCAAACCTTGGGACGCTCGGAGGGTCAGGAAGCGAAGCGCAGTCCATCAATGACAACGGGCAAGTTGTGGGCAGATCGTTGCGTGAGACCGGGACGGGTTTTCACGCGTTCCTTTGGGAAGACGGCGTGATGACTGATCTCGGTTTGCAGTTAGAGACGTTAGCCCCATTTGTCAACTCCCGCCCTGAGGCGATCGTTGGTCAGGTTGTGGGTAAAGGTACGGTGAATTCTGCCCGGAAAGCTGGGTTTGTGTCGGTCGGGTTTTTGGTTGATCCTGATGCGGGACCGATACTTCTCCTGGATACGCTTCCGGAGAATAGTGGATGGTCGGACATCGCGCCGCGAGATATCAACGACCATGGCCAAATCGTTGGTTCGGCAACAACGCCCGAAGGATCCCGCCACGCGTTCCTGATGAACCCGCTGCCACCCATCCCCGCAACCTCGCCCCAGGTTTTGCTCTTGTTCGCAGTGGCCCTCCTCGTCTGCGGCTATATCCTGATTGGAAAAAGGAAAAAGGCGCTGGGCTAATTCTCGCAGGCCCCTTTGAGGTATCTCCGCAGTCCCGGCAGGGGCTAAACAACTTACGAGCACGCCTTGCGCGCAAAGAGATCGCAAACCCGATTCATCATTATGAATTAGCGATCTTGAATTCCGTCGCGATCAGCGTCCGCCTCGGCCACCGTCTCCGCGACCGCCGCCGGTGTCGGGCGGTGTGGTCGTATCCGGGGGAGTCGTCGTGTCCGGGGGCGTTGTCGTACCGGGCGTCGTTACGCCGCCGGTTCCGCCTGTGGTACCCGGTGTTGTTGTGCCGAGCGTGAAAAGGTCGCCCGTAAAGAACGACGTAATCCAGCTAGTGAGCAATCTGGTCACTTCAGCGGCTACCGAAACGAGCATCGCGTCGAGCATCGTGTTGTAGGCAGCGCTAAGCTGACTCTCCGGGCGTTCGGTTTGGGTAATCTGGATTCCAGTTTCGTCCAATCCGCCGAAAGGAAGTTGAACCCTCGCCTGAGCACGCGAAACGCCTTGCCCGACGAGTGTGCCCGGAGCGACCTGCGAAGAGGCTTTGAGGTTGTCAAAGGCTGTCTTGCCTTCGGTGATCTGCCCGAACGCCGGCGAGACCAGCGACACAGAAAGAAGCAAAGCGACAACCCCACAAACAGGTCGGTTTAGAAAGCGAGTCATGCGAAATCCTTTCGACGTTCAGTTACACGTTGGGCTTATTCCCTTATCCTATTATTCGGCACAACGGCTGTCTGGTCGCGGGAAAATCACACCAAACCGCACCAACGCCCCAAAAAGCGGGTTTGAAGGCGATCTTCTTCCGAAAAAACGCCCCCGATCGTCCAAGGATCGACCAAACAGGCTGATTGGAAAAGTGTGGCACCGGTTTGTAACCGGCGCGACATCTTCTGGTCCAATGTCCAGCACCGGTTATAAACCGGTGCCACACAGAAAAACTTCGTTTTTCAAACAGGCTGCTACGAGTCTCCCGCTTCGTCCGACGAGTCTCCCGCCTCGTCAGATGGCGGGCTTTGCTTCGCCTGTTGATCGTCCGAATCGGCGGGTGTTGTCTGGGTTGAATCCACGTCCTCGATCTCGGCGGCGTCATCTTCCTTCGCGATCTTTGCAACCGATACGACGCGATCGCCCTCCGCGAGTCGGATGAGCCGAATCCCCTGCGTCGCCCGGCCTATTTCTCGAACGGCGGACAGGTCGGTTCGGAGCATCATCCCCTTGGCGGTGATGAACATCAGCTCGTCGTCGTCCTGCACTGCACAAATCGCAACGACTTTTCCGTTTCGCTCGGAGGCTTTGATATTGATGACGCCCTTGCCGCCGCGTTTGGTTTTTCGATATTCTTCGATCGGGGTGCGCTTGCCGTATCCGTTTTCGCAGATGGTCAGCAGCGAGGAGCCTGGCTCAATCGCGACCATGCCCACGAGTTTGTCGTCATTTGAGAGATTCATTCCGCGGACGCCCCGGGCGCTTCGACCCATCGCGCGAACATCATTCTCATCAAAGCGAACAGCCATCCCGCCGTTGGAGCCGAGCACGATTTCGTTGGTGCCGGACGTCCGCTCGACATTGATCAGCGAATCATCCTCGTCGAGAGAGATCGCGATAATGCCCGAAGAACGAGGCCTGCTATAAGCAGCCATTGGCGTCTTTTTAACCGTGCCGTTCGCTGTCGCGAAGAAAATGAACGATTCCTCGAACGCTTTCACCGGAAGCACCGCTCGATGCGTCTCGTTTGGCTGCATCTTCAAGACGTTTGCAAGCGACCGCCCGCGAGACGTGCGACTCATGGCTGGCAGGTCGAACACGCGCGACCAGTAGACCCGTCCACGGTCGGTAAAGAAGAGCAGGTAGTCGTGCGTGGAAACGGCAAACAAATGCTCAAGGAAGTCGCCGTCTTTAGAGCCGCTCCCGCGTACACCCTTGCCGCCGCGCCCCTGCTTGCGATACGAGTCGGTATCGGTTCGCTTAATGTACCCTTCTCGCGAAATGGTGACGACCGTCGGTTCATCCGGGATAAGCTCTTCCATCGAGAACTCGCCGATGGCGTCGATGATTTCCGTGCGTCGCTTGCTCTTGAAAAGCTCTTTCATCTCGTGGAGGTCTTCGCGAATCATATCGCGCACGAGCTGCTCGCTACCCAAAAGCTTTTCGTATCCTTCGATTTCTTCTGTCAGCTTGGTGTGCTCACCGGCGAGTTTTTCGATCTCAAGACCGGTCAGCTTCTGCAACTGCATCGAAAGAATCGCGCCCGCTTGCACAGCGGTCAGGCGATGATCCACGCCCGCGAAACGATCCACAAAAGATTTCGCAAGAAGGTTCCGAAGCGTGTCCGACTCCGATAGTCGAAGCGCTTTTTCCATCAATCGCAGCTTGGCGGTCGGCGGGTCGGGCGAGGTCTTGATTAGCTCGATAATTTCGTCGATGTCGCCAATGGCGAGGATCAAACCCTCGAGAATATGCGCCCGCTGCTTCGCCCGGCGGAGCAAGTATTGCGCCCTGCGGCGAATCACTTCCGTACGATGATCCACATACAAACCGAGCATCTGCCGAAGCGTCAGCGTTCGTGGCTGACGGTCGACCAGGGCGATGTTCATGATGTGGAAGTTCGATTGGAGCGGGGTGTATTGATAAAGTTGGTTGATGATGA
>JAJRUK010000212.1 GCA_024277835.1 Planctomycetota bacterium
GTCTACACGAAGAGACCCAAACGCCGCAGCGAGGACGACGAAAGTTGACCCACGCTCGCACCGACCGCCAACCACTTTCGACCGAAGTGCTTTCATGATCCAGACCGAGAATCTCCATAAACATTACCACATGGGTGACTCGGTCGTGCATGCGCTCGACGGCGTTGACGTCTCGATCCGACCGGGCGAGTTCGTCAGCCTGACCGGCGCATCGGGGAGCGGAAAAAGCACGCTGATGCACTTGATGGGTTGCCTCGACAGGCCAACGTCTGGCATTCTGCGATTCGATGGCGAAATCATTGGCCGGCTGGGAGACAAGCAGCTCGCCACGATCCGCAACCAGCGAATCGGATTCGTTTTCCAGACGTTCAACCTGATTAACCGAACGTCCGCGATGGAAAACGTACTCGTCCCGCTCGTCTATACGCGCAAACCCTTCTCCAAAAAAATCGCCCGCGACGCGCTTGACCGCGTCGGACTTGGGAAACGAGCGAGCCACAAACCCAGCGAGATGTCTGGCGGGGAGTGTCAGCGCGTCGCCATCGCCCGGGCTATCGTCAACAACCCAAAGCTCCTGCTGGCTGATGAACCCACCGGCAACCTCGACACGCGCACCGGCGAGCAGATTATGAACATCTTCCACGACCTTCACGCATCGGGAATGACCATCATTATCGTCACGCACGAAATGGAAGTCGCGGCCCAGGCAGATCGGATGATCCAGATGCGCGACGGAAAAATCGTCGAAGATACCGCCATCGATTCGACTCGTCGCACCGCCATGATCGCCGATACGCAACAAGCCCAACAGCGGATGTTCCGTGAGAAAACCGGGGCGAGACAATCGCCGCTCGCAGGAAGTCTCACCCCAGACCCCGAGCCGCAAACGTAAGAGTACCACCATGTTCCACCTACGAATCGCAATGATGGCCATCCGGGGACTCAGGCAGAACCTCCTGCGCACCATGCTCGCAACGCTCGGCGTTGTCATCGGCGTCGGCGCGGTCATCTCGGCTGTATCGATCCTTGAAGGCGCGGAAAAGGAAATTCTCGGGCGCGTTGAGTCTCTTGGCGCAGACCGTGTGCTCATCTTCAACGGATCAGACAGTAAGAGTCACCGGTCTGTTCAGGTAAGCTCGCTGCTTCCTGATGACGCCGACAAGATTACCGACGAGTACCCCAAGCTCATCAAGTCCGTCTCGCCGCAATACAACGGAGCGGGTCAGACAAAGTATTTTCAAAAAAATGTCAGCGGATCGATCTTGGGCACCACCGAAAGCTACGCCGACATCAACAACTACAACGTCGCCCATGGTCGCTTCATCACGCGCGAACACATTCGCGGCAGCGCTATGGTTTGCGTGTTGGGTCACAAAGTCGCGCGTGATCTGTTCGGCGAGCTGCCCTGCGTCGGGAAGAACGTCAAAATCAACGGGAAGAGCTTCACCGTCATCGGACTCATGGAAGAGCGCGGCGCGATCGGGTTCGTCGAGGTCGACAATCAAGTCATCATCCCAGTCACGACGGCGATGGGGCGCATGTTCGGCGCGCGACACCTGACGATGCTCGTCGCGCAATGCGCCAGCGCCGAACTCGTCCCCGCGTGCATCGACGGGATCAAGAAAACCTTAAGAGCGAGCCACCGCATCCGCGCTGGCGAAGATGACGACTTTCAGGTTTTCACGCAAGACCAATTCAAGCAATCACTCGGACAGGTCGCGTTGATTTTCGGTGTTGTGCTGTACAGTATCGCGGGGATTTCGATCGTGGTTGGCGCGATCGGTATTATGAACATCATGCTCGTCTCCGTCACCGAGCGCACGCGCGAAATCGGCGTACGCATCGCCGTCGGAGCAAGACGCTGGGACATTCTCAAGCAATTCCTCACCGAAGCGAGCATCATCAGTTGCCTTGGCGGCGTCATGGGCGTCGTCTGCGGATGGGCGATGGCCAACTTCCTCAGCAAGTTCACGGGGGTGTTCAAAGTATACACACCGCCGGAATACATCGTCCTAGCACTTGCTATGGCAGCCATCGTGGGAATCATCAGCGGAATCTACCCCGCCATCCGCGCCGCCCGCCTCGACCCGGTTCAGGCGCTGCGATATGAATAGAATTGCGTTTGCAGTTCGCCTTGCGAGGCTATGGCCCTATGCCTCCGTTGATTGGTGAAGTCAGTTGCCGAAGCACTACGTCGAGATTATCTGGTGCCAGCACATTGCCGCTCGCCGTACCGTAATCTCCCTCCACAGCCTCGTGATAGGAAAATGTAACACTCCCGCCGATGCCTAAATCACTGTTTCCTTTCGCACTAAACAGATGCAACGAGCATGGCACAAGCGGCAATCCGCCTGGCGTCGGATAGTTGGATATCTCAGTGTGGCGACCGGGATATCGAAACCAAATCCACGGAGGAGCTTTCAACTCCCACCTTTCCGCGCCCACAACGCCACCACATGCCGAGCATGTAAACGTCACCTTCGCCCGAAGAATTCCGCGCGGACAAAACACGAACAAAACGGCGGCAACCAGTGCTACAACAACCGCGCGCTTCATCCAAACGCGCTTCCAGCTTACGTCACCAACCCGGTACGTCTCTACGTCCGCCGAATCAAACGCCTGCCCGCACTCCGGACACACCGCCGTCGGCAACCCGCGCAACCTGTACCCGCAGCCAAGGCAATACGCTTCATCAAGAGAGTGAACTGTTTCCGGCATGCTAACCCTACAAGCACCTCGCACCGGTTTGCCCGGCACGAAATCATTGCACTGAAACAGGGACAGGTCAAGAAGGCGTGATCAAGGCAAGAAAACTACGGAGCCGATTTGCTCGCAACTGGTGCGTTCAAGCGGATCAACCACTCTTTCGCGGTCGCGTTGTCAGCGTCACGAGTTAGCAGGTCTTCAAAAGCGGCGATGGCATCGTCCTTGCGACCGACCTCCGCGAGCGTCACCGCGTATTTCTCTAGTAGCGAAACAGGCGTCCGAGGCTCTGTCGCCTCAACCCCCGTTTCAAGAATGCCAAGCGTATCAAACTTCGCAGCGCGCCGAGCTACATCCGCCCGCTCCTCTACATACTTCGCAAGGCGAAGATATTCGTCGCCGCCCGCGCCCGTCGCAGCAAGCTTGTTCTGGAGAATCGTAATCAACTGCGCATATCGCAAGATCACATCTTCTAATGGCGCTCGAACGCCCGCCCGCTCGCTCGCCAGCGCCTTCGCTCGCTCAACAGCCAAGACGGCCGTGCTATCTGCTTCGCGCCACTGCTGGTCCGCAGCCAACACGCGCGCAAGGTGCGCCAGATGCGCTACATCATCGCCCCCACCGACCTGCACCGCCTGCCGCGCAAGACGAACCGCATCAGCCATCGCTCCTCGCCGAGACGCACACATCGACAGGCCATGGTAAATGCCCGAGTCCGTCGAGTTCAGGTCAACAGCCGCCAGGTAGTACGAATTCGCAAGATTCGGAAACTCACCAACGAACAAATCGCCAAGCGTACAAAACGCCCGCCATTCGTTCTTGCCCTCGCGCGTATCGACAAACGCGCGAAGCTTCGCTGCGGCCTCGCTCGTCTGCCCCATCAGGAAAAACGCCCGACCATACAAATACGGCAGCCAAACATTCCCCGGGTCGTGCGTCTCAATCGCAACGATCTTCTTGTTGACCTCGGCCAGCGCTTCGCGCGAAACAGGACGCTCGGGAAGCGCCTCCGCTCGGTCCAAACCGGCCTTCGCCTCAGCGACCGCTTGTTCCACAGAGAAAGGAGCCGGTTTCGCGTCGTCCTGCGCGACCGCACATCCGGCAAACGCTAGAACAGTCAGGACTACAATGGAGGTTCGTTGGTTCATGATATGGTCATCTAAAGACTGTTGAAAAAGTGTGGCACCGGCTTGTACACCGGTGCGATATCTCCTTGTTGCGGGGTCTAGCACCGGTTACAAACCGGTGCCACACGGAAAAACTTCGTTTTTCAACAGGCTGTTTAGGGCTACCCATCTATCGGCACGCCAATCGCGTTCGATCCACAGTGACTATAGCGCCGCCAATCCCACCGGGCAATTTCGCAGCATCGGAACCAGAGAAAAAAGAAATGACTCGCCGCAGGCAGCAGTGATGAACGCCCTACCCCTCAGCCGAGAACCCAACCCCGACCTCACCCCCGACCTGACCCCCGACCGTATCCCCGACCTCACCCTCGACCGTATCCCCGGCCCCCGCCGATTTCTTCGCAGAAAGAGTCACCGTGTCACGATCTGCCTGACGGATGCGGCCAACCTTCTCGACCAGAATCTGCCACGTCTCGCGCTCAACGCGAAGCACCTTCACGGCGTCGTCGATGCACGACGTATCCCGCTGAACATTCGCGTCCAGAAGCTTTCGGTAGAGAAAGTTGTAGATCGACGCCACCCGCCGACAAAGCTCCGGGTTCACGTCATACCGAAGGCCGCTCTGCATCTCGATGATGATATTTTGAGCACGCGTGAGCTTCTCATGCGACGTCTCGTAATCCTTCACTGAAAGCGCGTCCTTCGCCTGCAGCGCATAACGGATCGCCCCGTCGTACAGCATCAGATGAAGCTGCTCGGGCGTGGCGGTCATCACCGCGTCTCGAAGGTATTGGTTTGGCTGAGAATCACTCATGGCGCACGGTAATATCGGTCACGAGCGAACCCCGGATGACTTGTGACCTCGCTTCGCACTCTTCTGAACGCGCAAAAAATGCGCACTACACGCATACGCGACGGGATACGCCTCAAGACGAGGTTGAGTTGGTTGGCTAGGCTACCCACGAATCTGCGTGAGCTGGTTCAACGCGTTCTGCTGCCCCTGCAACGAGGCGAGCGCCGTTTCCAACCCCACGAACTGTCGCTCCAACCGCTGCCGCTTCCCCGCGATCAACAGATTCAGACGTGCAATCCGTTCATTCAGGACTTCCTGCTGATCACCAAGCAGACCGTCCTTCCGCGTAAGCAGCCCGTCGAAATCATCCGTCAGTCCGTCGAGCGTCTCCTGAATCACCGCCCCGAACCCGGTCTCGGCGCGACCGAACAGGTCTTCGACAAGCTCCGGCGACTCCGCCAACGCCTCTCGAAAGCGCGTTTCGTCGAATTGAAGGCGACTGCCCGCCCCGACGCGAATCCCCACCTGGAACATCCGCGACATCGCCACCGGAACGCCTTGAATCTGACGCGTCATCGTACGCTGCAAGCGATTGCGAATTTGATCCGGAACGGCGTCGCCGAACAGCGGCCCGCGTTCAAACGTATCGCTATTGAAACTCGTCGCGTCGTTGATGTCAGCTTGCAGCCCGTTGTACGCATCGACGAAACTCTGAATACTGTTCACGATCGAGTCCACGTCCTGGTTGGCTGTAATTTCGACATCTTCTTCGGACGTCGAAAGCAGTTCGATCGACACGCCTGGTATGATATCATCCAGCGTGTTCGATGAGCTAGTCACAAGTCGCGACGACGCTCCCTCACCAAGCGAAACCGAAACCACCGCGTCCTGAGCGCGTGCGAGTGTCTCAAGGCCAAGGTCCAGACCCGTCGAGTCGATCACAAGCGCCCCCCGCCGACCGGCGACCCCCGACGTTATTGACAAGCTATAGGGATTGATCGAACCGCCGTCGTTGAGAACCGAGACCGAAATCCCCGCACCAAGTGACGCAAGCTCACCAGCGAGGTCTTCAAGTGTCGTACCCGGACCCGTCGTTACGCGAAACTCGTACGAACCGTCGATACTGTTTTCGCCCTCCTTGGACGTACCGGCAAGCTGTAACTGGGCGGCAGTCGTCCCGCCGTCGCGATCTTCAATCTTCAGAGGAAGGCTTCCGTCCGCGCTATCGGACACGAGAATTCCATCCCCGTTGTCGTTGATGCGAGCGGTAATCGTGCCGCCACCGGCGGCGTTGATCGCGTCGATCACACCGCCAACATTCGTCGTCTGGTCCGTAAGGTTGACGATATGAAACTGACCTTTCGAGTCGATTAACTCAAAACTCCCCGAAGAAATCCCCGCGCCGCCGCGAAGATCGGACAACAACGTTTGTCGAGAAATATACTGACGCTGCAGATTGCCGCTTTCGATCGTTCCGCGAGCTGTAGCTTCGTGCGTTCCGGCGATGTTGAGTTGCTGAGCAAGACGACCGGACGTATCGCTGATACGAACTGTCCCCGACCCTCCCGACTCGTCGCGAATCGATATCCCGCTCCCCGACGAACTCACCGAAGCGGCAAGACCAAGCGAGTCCGCCGAGTTAATCAGATCAATCACATCCTGAACCGTTTCCGCCGACGAAAAATCGATACTCGCGGTCTGATTCAATCCGTCCGTGAACGAAACGACTCCGGCATCCACGCCGCTACCGCCGTTCAGCGTCCTCAGCAGTGTCGTATTCAACCCGGAAACCAGTCGCTGAGAAATGAAAGGATCGTTGGTCGAAAATGTCACGTCCTTCAAGCCCAGATCGAGCGCCGTCTGCGACACCCGCCCGCTGTCGTCCTGACCTTGCGAAACGGTCACCTGATTATCAAAACCAAGCGCTCGCAGCGTAATCCCCTTGCCATCCGCCGAGATCGATGCATTGACCAACCCGTCGTTCCCGGAAGCATAGTTGATCGCACGAATCACATCGCCGATCGTCGATACGCGCGAAACATCCCGACCAATAATCGAACCCTCCTCGGTTTCTTCAGCAATCCCGAAGTCCTCAGCCAGGTTGCCCGTGACGTCCTCCACTTTGAAAAGCGGCAACGGTCGATCATCACCCTCGATACGCGCCGGAACGTCCGTCGTTTCCGTGAGCTGTAGCTGCGAGTTCACAACCGTTGCTTTCACACTCAGACCCGCGTCATTAATCGCCGTCTCAACGTCGAGGACGGTAATGGCGTTCGTAAGATCGACTTCTGCCGATGCCCCCGTCCGATCGGTGATGCGAATCACGCCCGTTCGAATCCCGTCACCGTTGTTGAGCGTGCGCAGATCTGCGCTACGCTTAAGCGCGTCGGTTAGTAGAACATCAAAGTCGCCCAGGTTCGTCGAGAACGATAAATCGCTTCCTGTTCGCCCAAGTGCCGTGAGTCGATCCACACCGTTCCCGTCGTTTAGTGACGAGAGCAGCGCATCCATCGTTAGCTGAATCACATTCGACCCGTCAATCCGACCCGAGTTCACGCTCCCGGCGATCCCCAAATCCTTCGCCGTCGATCCGCCAGATACGTCGGCCACGATCAACTTTCCTGACCCGTCAGACACGTCCTCGATCACGAGTCGATCGCCCGTCGCACCGTTCGATCCCACACCCGTCACGCTCGCACGCACGTCAATCGCGTCGCTCGCATTGATCGCTTCGATCACGTCCTCAACGGTGAACGCCCTTCGCAGATCAATCTCGGTACTCTCACCGGCGCGATCCGTAATCTGAATCACACCGCGACGAACGCCGCGACCGCCGTTTAACGCATCAAGGTCCGTCCCGCCATTGACTCTGCCGTTCCCAAGTTCAATGGAAATCGTACCCACGCCGACCGAACTTTGGTCGGTATCCGCGAACCCGCGCGTGATCAGCGAATTGTTCGACACAAGCGAAAAAACGCGAAGACGTGCGCTCCCCGGAAGTGTCCTTTCGCTCGCCCTCGCGACCAGCACACTCTCGTTAGAACTGGTCGCGGAAAATTGTTTGAAAAAAGAGGACTTATCGAAGTTGCCCACCGCGTTGCGAATGGAGAGCAATCGCGCCGAAAGACCGATGAACGCCGTCCGTTGAACGTCAAGCGCTTGAATGCGCTGTTGAAGCGTCGCAACGGGTCGCTCTTCGATCGAAATGAGCTGATTGATCAGCTCCGTCGTATTGATCCCGGAGACAAGTCCAATACCGCTACTAATTCCAGCCATGTCAATTCGACCTCTCGCGTCAGCCAGCGCGGATCAACTCAATCCGCTTTGCACCATGCGCAATTCCGGCGCGCCGATTCTCACCTGAAATTATCGGCTACTCGAATCAAACGGCTCGATCGACTGAACTCTCCTTCGCAGGCGCAAGACTCGCGCACGCACGCGCAATCGTTGACCATTTCGGAGGCTGCGACGTTGAATTCAACGCAAGAGTTGCGCAACGGTGGAGAAGAAACGAAAAAAGAAAAATCTATCCGCCAAGAAGTGAGAGCACCAAGTTCGGCAGCGAGTTCGCAATCTGCAACGCGCTCTGCGTGCCCTGAACCAGAACCTGCACCCGCGTCAGCGCGGAAACTTCCTCGGCGATGTCCGCATCCCGGATCAGTGACTCAGAAGCTGTCACGTTTTCAAGCGTAATGCTTTGACTGTCGATCGATGGCTGAATCTGATTCTTGTAAACCGCGCCGAGACGCCCGCGATACGATGCGATCTGATCGATCGCCTCGGTCACGATCGACTGAGCCGTCGAGAAATTCTTGGTGCCCAGGTCGTTCCCTTGACCCGACCGCAATGAGAAGAGTCGCCCCGTACTGGGGTTTCCAAGATAGCCCGTCGAGGTCGAGGTGAACCCGACGCGAAGTTGCCCGCTCGATTTGACTTCCGGACCGACCTGAAAAATGGACCCGCCACCGGTCACCTCAAACGACGCCGACGAAAGCGTCTGGGCAAACACCTGCGTCATCGTAAACTTCGCATCGATCCCGTTCGACCGAACCGTTGCAAAAAGACCCCTCGCGGACCCGACCTGCCCGTCAATAATCACCTTAGCGTCGCGCCCCGTATCGCGCAGCGACTGAAATTCGTTCTTTGCTACAAAGTTCCCGCCGAGCGGCTCCACAGACACAAACGCATCCGCACCCAGGGTCGTACTGTTTAGGAGCAGCGCGCTTGCCACGCCCGTAACACCAGCCGCCGACACAACCGCAGAAACACCGGTCCCCGCCGTCAGACTATTGATCGCAGTACGAACATCCGCCAGCGTCGCCCCCGACGCAAATGACAACACCTGCGACCCGAGCGACCCCCGAATCTCTACCGTCGAAGCAGAGAGCGTCGATGTACCAGAAGCGTTCAACCCAACTAGCGCAACCTGCGCCGTCAGAGCGGACTGCGTGACCTTGATATCAACCGTACGCGTCTGACCCTGCGGAAGAAGAACCGAAAACAAAGACGCACCCGTAATCGCAGCCGTCGGTAACGCGGAAATATTGTACGACTGACTCCCGTCAAGAAGCTTGCGACCTGCGAAGCGCGTCGTGTTGGAAATGCGATCAATGCTGTTTAGAATCGAATCGATCTGAAGCTGATTGGCTTCAACCTCCGCATCGGACAGCCCGCCCTCGTTGGCCGTCTGAATAACCAGCTCCTGAAGGTCAAGCAAGAGCGCCGACGTTTCGTTCAGCGCCCCTTCGGCTGTCGTGACGACGTTGGCAGCGCGCGACGAATTTTCGATCGCCTGCTGAAGCGAACGCATTTCCGAACGAAGACGCTCCGAAACAATCAGCCCCGCCGGGTCATCGCGACCTCGATTGATGCGCAAACCTGTGCTCAGACGCTCAAGACGAACGCCAAGATCATCTTGATTGCGCACCAGACGATTGAGCGCCTTGATCGCGGGTACATTTGTGTTGATTCGACTCATCGTGTCTTCCTTGACAGGCGATCGGGAAACCTTTCCCGCGAGCAACTACGCCACCGTGTGTAGTCTGCGCCCAAACTGAGTCGCCCCGCGCGTCGCGCACGGTGCAACTGTTTTTCGACCGATAATACGACCCGCTTGAAAAGCCCCCGACGGACGGACCCCGCCCTTTGGACACAAAAAAGCGTGCCGAGCGTCGTAAAACGCCCGGCACGCCGGAAAAACTCAGATTAAGGGATCCTTGAAGGCTACCCCAGTAGCGCCAGGGCGTTCTGCGGAATCGAGTTCGAAAGCTGCAATACCGTCGTCGAGGAGTTCACAAGGATCTGAGCACGCGTCAGATTCGACGTCTCAACCGCGAAGTCAGCGTCACGAATCGCACTCTCGGCCGCAACGGTATTCTCACGGGCCACTTCGAGCGAGTTAATCGTTCGCCGCAGCGTATCCTTCTGGAACGTACCCAACCGACCTCGCAACGTCGCGATTTGACTGATCGCCTCGCGGACGATCCGCTGCGACTTGGTAAAGTTCTTACTCGAAAGGTCGTTCGCCTGACCCGATTTGAGCGTTTGGAGGAAACCAACTTTCTTGTCGCCCAGTTTGGCAGCCGCAACCTCGTCGATTCCGATCGTTTCAAGACCGGCAAGTCCGACCGTCGGTGAAATCGCAAAACGAGCACCACCGCCAGTGATTTCAAACGTCGTCGTACCGCCGGTCGTTCCGCCAAAACCAGAAGTCAGTTTCAGGTCCAGTGAAAGCGAACCCGCCCGCACCGACGCGTTTAGACCATCCACGATCGCGTTAGTCCCGTTGATCGTAACCGTTCCGTTGACGCCCTTGTCCTCAGCGGTCGCCGCCTGCGACGAAAACGCCGTCGTGTTGTTTTCAAGAACCGTCAGCGAAATGAACGCGTCTTTACCGTATGCCGTGCTCTGCAACAGAAGCGAAGACGCCCCCCCCGACGCCGCCGAAGCAGTCGCCGAAACGCCCGTCAGATCTTTCGCTGAGTTGATCGCTGTCACGATGTCAGCGGTGGACGTTCCAGAAGCAAAACTCAGAACTTCGCTGCCGAGATTGCCACGTACTTGTATCGTCGTTGAAGATGCAAGCGTTCCGTTGATCTCGTTCGTACCGGTCCCGGTCGTGCCAGCGAGGACCGTACTAAGAACCGCCACCTCGGACTTGGCGACGACGTTGATCACGACGTTGCGGAAAGAACCGTTCGGGATTTTCGCCGCGTTAATCTGGACCTTGTCCAGGTCGGTCAGCGCCGCACCCGTAGATTCCGTGACATTAACGCCCGACGTCGTAAACGCCAGCGATCCGTTCAAGAGCTTCTTGTCGCCGAACACCGTCCCCTCAGCGAGACGATCGATCGACTGAAGAATGTTATCAATCTGGAGTTGGTTCGCGTCGATTTCGCCTGGCGTGAGACCCGCTTCGTTCGCTGACTGATCGACGAGGTTTTCGAGATCAAGAAGCAAAGAACTCACTTCCTGAAGCCCACCCTCCGCGACCGCAACGATCGTATCGGCGCGATTCGCGTTGCCAATCGCGGTCGATATCGCACGGATGTTCGATCGCAACGTCTCCGATGCGATCAAACCCGCAGGATCGTCCTTGCCGCTATTGATCCTCAACCCCGTGCTCAACCTCTCGAGCGCTGTGTTGAGCGACAGGTTGTTGAGTCGCACAGCTCGCCGTGCCACAATCGCCTGAACATTCGTGTTGATCCGACTCATCCTAGTCCATGCCTCCAAAAGCGCCGGAAACCGGCTCGCCGTATCCGAAGGACTCCCCGTCCGTCGGCGACCCGCTTGCGGTACTGTGTAGCCGCATCGTCGTGCTGGCTACGGGCTAATTCTCGCGTTACGACTCACTTCCAAACCGAGTCGCCGAGACACTCGCGAAGTTCTTGTGTCCCGTCTAACAGCGTTACAATCACAAACCGTTGATCCACCCGTCCTCTGCCCCCCGGCTCTGTTTCGTGGCCAAACCCTCA
>JAJRUK010000213.1 GCA_024277835.1 Planctomycetota bacterium
AGGGGAATCTAATCTATTCCGATTGTTTGCAGACCGATGCCTCGATCAATCCGGGCAATAGCGGCGGTCCGTTGTTTAACGAGCGTGGCGAGGTCATCGGGATCAACGGGCGAATTTCGGTCGGCGAGCGCGGTCGTTTTAACGTTGGTCACGGGTATGCGATTTCGTCGAACCAGGTTCGGCGCTTCGTGCCGGCGCTTCGTGCGGGTTTGCTCGCGAAGCATGGAACGCTTCACGCGACGGTCAAGCAGAAAAAGAGCGGTGCGGTTGTTTTTGATGAAGTGGGCGCTACGTCTCCGGTGCGTGCGGCGGGGATTCGGGCGGGGGATCGACTTGTGTCGATTGACGGCGTCAAGATGATCTCGGCCAATCACTACATCAGCGTGATGGGTACGTATCCTGAAGATTGGCCTGTGACGCTGGTGGTGCGTCGGGGTTCGAAGCGCATCGAGGAAGTGATTCGGTTAATGCCGATCGATCCGAATATCAAGTTTGAGTATCTCGCCGATCGCGGTGCCAATGTTCGGCAGATCGAGCGAGTGCTGGGCGGATTCGATGCGGCGACGGTTGCGTCGAAGTCTGCTGGTTCGGATGGAGCGGGTTTCGTGTGGGACATTGTGTTGCGTGGCGATGCGGTGCTCAACGCGGACGACCCGGATGTGTCGCGATTTCGTATTGTTCAAAAGCATGGGGAGTCTGCGCATTTTGAGAAGGTGACGGATGCTGGCACTGAACCGGTTGTTACGTTTGACGATGTGTGGGCGGAAAAGCCGGACGGGGAACTGCTCTTGCCGCAGCGGCAGATGGCGTGTAATGCACTGTATTACCTTCAGAATCTGCTTGTCAAACGCGGGGGATCGCGAGACATTGATGCGATTGAGCACGTGGGTGCTGATGCTCCGATTGCGCCCCTGGGGGTCGCGCGGGGCGCACCGGCTGCTCCCTGGGAGGTTCTTTCCTGGCAGACCTCGGGCGGTCTTACGATCAAGATTTCGTTTGATCCGGTGACGGGGTACGCGCGGCGCGTTCGGGCGATGGATCCGTCTTCAGAACTCCGTGTGTCGATGGAGTTACGCGGTCATCAAAAACTAGGCGATGTGACGTGGCCTCGGACGCTTGATGTTGAGGGACCGGATTACCATTTCTCGATTGAGGTTCTCTCGGTGGAGCGTGTTCGATGATTCGGAGACGCGCGATCAGTTTCTTGGCTTTGGCGTGTGCGCTTTGTTTGAGCGATGTCGCTCTTGCCGAACGCGGTTTTGAGCGAGCGATTACTTCGGCGTTACCCCGTTCGGTGAAGTTGTATGGTCTCAAGGTCGGGCAGCAGGTTGGCTATGGTACGGGGACGATCGTATCCGCGGATGGGTATGTGCTGACGGTCTATACGTTGCTGTTGGAATCGAGCAAGCTTCGTATAGTGACGGCGGACGGCACTCGTTATCGTGGTGAGCTGGTTACGTTCGATCGCGAGGAGCAGCTTGCGTTGATCAAAATGAAATCGGCGATGGCGGGCGATTCTGCGATCGGATCGCTGCCCTATTTCGATATCGCTTGTGTCGAGAGTGACGGAACGTCGTGCGAGCCGGAGCTTCTGCCCGGTGATTGGGTCGTGGCTGCGGGGAATCCGTTTAAGATTGCAGAAGGTGCAGAGCCAGCGTCCGTTGCACACGGTGTGTACTCCGCGCGGACTCGGCTGGACGCTCGGCGGAAGGTGAAAGAGTTTCCGTATCACGGGGATGTGCTGGTGATTGATGCTGTTACGAGCAATCCGGGAGCACCGGGGAGTCCGCTGGTGAACCTCGACGGGGAGTTTGTGGGTGTGATCGGTCGGCTGGTTGTCTCCAACCTTACGCATACGAAATTCAACTATGCGATTCCGCGTGACGTACTTCGTGAATTCCTGGTGCGGGCGATGAGCGCGGGTGGCTCGGATGCTTCGGCCACGGTATCTGCGGGGCGCGGGAGTGACTTCACGCGGGTGGATTCAGGGATTCGTGTGACGCGAACGGGGTACATGCGATTGCCGCCGTTTGTTGATCGGGTGCGTCGCGGTTCTCCGGCGGCGAAGGCGGGTATTCGCAAGGATGACTTAATCCTTTCGGTCAACGGTCACAGCGTGCCGGACCTCGCCAGTTATGACAAGCGGATGGACCGCATTGCGTCGGATGAGCCGGTCGATCTTGTGATTCAGCGGAAAAAGCGGGTGATTACAGTCCGCCTGTTGCCCGACGGTAAAGCGAAGAAACGATAGCGACCATGATGATTCGTACGATCAGGTCAAGTTGGAACGTGCTGGCGACTGCGTTGACGCTCGCGTGTGTGGTATTGCAAGGGCCGGTCTTTGGGCAGGACTCGTATGAGCTTCGCCGGTCACAGCAGAAGCGTTTTCGATCGGTCGCGGCGAAGGTTCGGCCTTCGTTGGTTCGTATCGAAACCGTCGGCGGCGTTCAGCCACTCGGAAGCGGTACGACCGCGACGCTTCCGATTTCGCCGGAGGAGGGGCGTGGCGATGCGCCGCCGCGATCGCAGACGCCGTTTCGCGACGCGGTTGGGTCGCGTTTTAAGATTGCCGATGGGCCGACGACGGGCGTTGCGTATTCCCATGATGGTTACATCCTCACGAGCAGTTTTCACTTTGTTGTCGAGCCAGCGATCATCACCGCGACGCTATCCGACGGGCGGCGCTTCGTGGCGGAGCTTGTCGCGCGCGATCAGGTCCGCAAGCTCGCGATGTTGAAGATCGACGCGACGGGTTTGACCGTTCCAAAATGGCAGGAGCGGCAGGAGATTCGTGTGGGTCAATGGGCAATCGCGTTGGGGCTTGGTTTCGGCGGTGAAGACGCTTCTGTGACGGTGGGCATTGTTAGTGCTTATAACCGCATGATGGGCAACGCGATTCAGACGGACGCGAAGCTCAACCCTGCGAACTACGGCGGTCCTCTTTGCGATATTGATGGGCGTGTGCTTGGAATTTGCGTGCCGATGGCGCAGCGTCCGGGGGAACTCTCGGGGGTTGAGTTTTACGACTCGGGCGTTGGGTTTGCGGTTCCCAAGGATCGGGTTGACGTCATCGCTGCCCGACTCCTCAAGGGCGAGTCGTTTTATCGCGGGTGGCTTGGTGTGGTTTTGGATCCCAATGTGCGTGACGCCGCCGTCATTTTGAACATCGCCGATCCATCGCCGATGTTGGACGCGGGGATCGTTCCGGGGGACCGGATTGTGAAAGCGGCGGGTAAAGAGATTCGTCACTTTGGTCATCTTGTGAAGACGCTCTATATGATTCCTGCGGGCGATTTTGTTCGTCTTGAGTTGGAGCGCGACGGCGCGATGTTTGGGGCGGAGGTGAAGCTCGCTCGCAACACGGAGTTGGGGCCTCTGCCTAACCTTGCGGAACCGTTCGACCCGACCGAGCCGCTGCCTGATGTGGAAGAGGAGCAGCGCGAGCAACCGTAGGGTATCTCGATCTTATCCTTCCAGGTCGCGAACGAAGAACCCCCCTCTGTCTCCCCTTTACTAAAGGGGGGACGGAAGAACTAGCCCCGTTCGGTTGACCGTCACTTGCCGTACGAAACGGCGCTAGCCCTTTTCCGGAATGACTTCTTTGACGGCGTACGGCGAGCGCTCTGGCATGACCTTGTAGAGCACGAGGAAGTAACCGATGGCTGCGATGAAGAGGGCGACGCTTACGCCCTGGGACACGGTTAGCCCCGCGACGTCGTGCGGGTTGTCTGCGCGGATCAATTCGAGGATCGTTCGTTGGATCGGATACATGAGTATCAGAAGTCCGATGACAACGCCGTGGCGTTTTCGGCGATAGAACACTGCGGACAGGACGAACGAGAGGAGCAATGCCTGTATCGCTGAGTAGAGTTGGGTTGGATGTACGGCTGACGACCTTGATGTGCTGGCGAGGTCTTGCAACTCTGTGAGCGACGTTTTTCGAGTGGGTGCGACGCGCGAGGGGAACTGTTGAGCGCGGAGAGATGCACCAATCTTTCGCTGGTGCGCCAGCGCGATATCGCGGAGTCGTTTTACTTCAAGGGTCAGTTTCTTTGTTCGATCGCTTTCTGCGTCCTCTTCTTTTGCCTTCTTGAGTGCGGTCAATGCGGTCTCATACTCGCGGAGGGGCCCTTCACGCTTTTCGACGGACATCGCCAACTGATCCGCCGGGATCGGGGCAGTGAGGTACAAATTCTCATTTGTCAGAATCAACTCAGCCGGAAGCGTGATTTCGCGATCTTCCCAATGCCGCGCGTGGGCTGAGCTTCCGAAGGGGAACTGCACCGCCCATTGGTGGGCAGCGTGTTTGGTGTGGGCGTCGCCGCTGGCTGCGCCGACTACGCAGAGTCCGCCGAAGCAGCACCCATTGAAAAAGCACCCAAGGCGACCGAAGGCGAGTCCCCAGAGGCAACTGGGTGCGAGTATGTCGAGATAGAGGCGGAGGGAAACTTTCGTCCACGCACAGTAGACCGTAACTGCGACAACTGCACCCAAGAACCCGCCTAGAAACTCCAACCCACCGCCGGTGATATCTACAATCGCGAGAAGCTTGTTCTGCGCGGTTGCGAACTGAGGGTTCCAATAGTGAATCACGTAGAAGATGCGTGCCCCGCCGACGCCGAACAGCAGGCAGAGAAAAGAGATGTCCAAAACACGGTCGGCGTTTGCCTTAACGCGCGTCGCGCGGCGCATCGCGAACCACACCGCGGTCAGGAACCCGACCATCATGCAGAACCCGTATGTCTTGACGCTCAGGCCGCCGAATAGTGTAAATAACTCTGGATGCATGTACCGTCCTTAGCGTGTGCCCGAGAATCTCGTCAGCGATCGATGCTGGCCCGTTGGTATCCGGCGGCGATCCTACCGGGAAGCAGTGGCAGCGTCCACGGGGACGTTATCGATGAGGCGACAGTCGCCGATCTTGACCGCCACGCAGATTCGCGCAGGCCGATCGATTTGGCATAGTGTCGCGAGCGTTTCAGCATCGACGACTTCCACATAATCAACCGCACAAGGGCCTGCATCTTCGATGATCGCGCGAATCTTTCCGGTGATATCTTTCACTGACGTCATACCCTGATTGACGCTTTGCCGTGCGGCAAACAGTCCGCGGGAGAGGGATGTTGCTTGTTTTCGCTGCTCTGTTGAGAGATAGACGTTGCGACTTGATAAGGCGAGACCGTCGCTCTCTCGGACGATGGGGCAACCGACGACCTCGATCGGGAAATCTAGGTCCTTGGCCATCCGCTTGACGACCATGAGTTGCTGATAGTCCTTTTCGCCGAAAAAGGCCGCGTCGGCGGGGAGAATTCCAAACAACTTCGCGACAACGGTTGTCACACCGTCGAAGTGACCCGGTCGGTTCTTTCCACATAGCTCATCGGTCAGGCCTGTGACATGGACAGACGTTTCCATGCCCTTGGGATACATCGCGTCGATCGAGGGTGTGAAAACAAGGTCCACGCCCTCTGCGCGACAGGCGGCGAGGTCAGCTTCAAGCGGTTTGGGATAGCTATCCAGGTCTTCGTTTGGGCTGAACTGTGTGGGGTTGACGAAGATGGTCAGCGCGACGCGATCGCAGCATTTTCGGGCAGCCCGAACCAGGGACAGATGCCCCTCGTGCAACGCACCCATCGTAGGGACCAGCCCGACGCGAAGGCCCTCCGCCTGCATCGCCCGGATGGTGGCCCTGCATGCCTGGATTTGTTCGATCACTTGCACAATCGTTGCTCGCTGTTTGAATCTTTCGCACCTGCTATTGGGGCGAAGTCCGATTATACTGTCTGTAGCGATCCGCAAAGGTGGATCGTACCGAAAGTCGCCCCAGAGCCTAACCCGCCGGGGCGACGTGTGTCTAGTTGTCAGGATGGGGCGATTTGGAGACGCAGCAGGCAAAAACGGATTCTGCCCAGATCGCGCTGGTGACCCGGGCAGCAGACGGCGACGCGGAGGCGTTTGGACAACTTGTCCGGGCGTATCAACGGCGGGTGGTCTCGATTGCCTATCGGCTGCTGGGGAACGCTGAGGACGCAAGCGACGTCTCTCAGGACGCGTTTGTGCGAGCGTTCAAGAATCTCGACCAGCTTGCGGACGCGAGTCGGTTTGGACCTTGGCTCTTGCGGATCGTGAGCAACTTGTCGCTCAACTACCGCCGATCGCGAGCGACGAGGGCGGCGACGTCGTTGGATGATGGCGTTGAAGCGGTCGCTGAGATTCGTAACCCGACGACGGGGTTGAAGCTCGTGGCAAATGGCGGGGATGGTGGCGAGTTGCCGGCGGACCTTCAAGCGGCGATCGGTCAGGCGATGGAGCAACTGCCCGAGCAGCAGCGGTTGACGTTGATCTTGTTCAGCGTCGAGGGCGTGCCTCAGAAAGAGGTCGCGGAAATCCTCGACTGCACGGTTGAGCTTGTGAAGTGGAACGTGTTTCAGGCACGGAAGAAACTGAAGGGCCTTTTGGCGGAGTATGTTTGAGAGTGAAGGGCGCTTAGCTTCGGCGGGCGCGCGAGTTTGCGGATGCGATGATGATCGACGAGACCTACAACCCAACCGACCCGGCGTTTCTCGCGAGTCGTGCTCTTGATGAGTCGCTGACTATCGAGGAGCAGTCTGTGCTTGATCGTGCGCTTGCAGAGTCGCCGGCGCTTCGTGCAGAGGTTGAACGACTTCGACGCGCGTCGGAGCTGGTCGGACAGTGGGCGAAGGAAGCGGTTGAGATTGACTGGGAGACGCACGCGAAGTTGATCGCCGCGAAAGTGGTGAGCGATCAGAATACCGACGGTGATGATCTTTCAGCGGTGGACGGTTTGCTCGGTGCGTGGGGAAGTCAGTCGGTTGCGCTTGACGAGGATGCGTTTACTGCTTCTGTTCTCGAGCGGATCGCCCCGGCGGAATCGCTACGCCCCTGGCGACTGTCGCGGATGATTTATCGCGTCGGTGCGACATTTGCAGCCGCAGCGGTTCTTGTGTTGGCTGTGTCTATACAGTTCTGGCCGACGGGTTTGCCGGATGTCGTGTCGGTTGTGACGATTGGACCGATCGCCGGGATGCGGGAAGATGTTGCGAGACGTGACGAAGAAACGCCGAGGTCGGTCGTTTCTTTTTCTCGCGTGGAGACTCGTGCATCGACGTCTTCGCCGGGGCACTCGAGTTTTCGATTTGTGTCGATTGGCGTGTCGCCGCATGTGGAGGTGGCCGAGGATGCTTCGCCGCTTTAGACGGGTGATAGCTGAGAGGATATTCGTGTCTTACGAAAACAATCACCGGTATAGGGGGCGGAACGGATGAGATGGAGTTCTTCCATGATGATGTTTGGATTAATCGTGCAGATGGCGGCCATGGCGATACCGGTGCAGGCGGTTGCGGTTCTACAGACGCGCGAGCTGATCGAGCAGGCGCTCGACGAGACGACGAAAATTACGCTTAAAGACACTACGCTCGGCGATGCACTGGCTATCGTGACCGAGCAAACGGGTGTTCGTATTGCTATGTCTACTGAGACGATGGCGCTCGTTCCGCAAGGGGCGAGTACGCATATTCGCGAGGTAAACATCGCGAACATTCCGCTTCGCGAGGGTCTTGTCCGACTTTTTTCTCCGCTTGGGATGGAGTGCTTCGTGACAGGCGATGGCGTCCGAGTGGTTCCCAAGGCCGCGATTCGTGAACTCGGTCGCCGGCCTTCATGGGAGGAGCTAGAGACGCTTTCGTGGCTTTCTTCACTGTCGCCGGGACTCAATGAGGAGGCGCTGGCAGGATTGCAATCGCGCGTTCAGTTTCGAGTTGCATCGCCCGCGGCGTGGGAGTCTTTGCGAGATGCGATGCGGAATGTCGGAGCCGGTCCGGGCGATGAAGTCATGACGGTTGCTTGCAGGACGCTCGGGTGGGGGTGGACGCTTTCGGGGCGGCAGATCATTGTCGAGCCAGTGCAGGAACAGATTCGCCGGCGTCTTTCGCATCGCATCTCGCTGAGTCTGTCTCGCAAGCCGCTTTTTGATGTGATGGCGGCGATCGGTGAGAAGGTTTCCGTCCGTGTTCGCGTAGAACCAGGTTCCTTTCAACATCTTCCGGTACAGATTCAACGGGCGGTCGATCTCGATGTGTTTCAAGAGACCGCGCAGACAGCCCTGGATAAGCTTGCGACCTATACGGGGTTGGGTTACTTGATCGATCCTGGGGGGGTTACGTTTTACTGTCCGGATGCAGCAGGCTCGCCGCTGAAGACGCCGGCGAACGTTTCCGCTGCGCAGAATACGGTCCGTCTTTCTGATCCGTACGTTGCGAAAATGGTAGTTCCGCTTCCGAATGGGACGTCGATGGAGTGGTTGATTCGCTTGTCGGAGATGCCGGAAGACCTTCGGGACATGCGGCAGAGTGATATTCAGAAAGGGTTCGATGCGGTTCGTTCGGCTCGCGATGGGAGTTGATGACGGGGTCGTTCGGTCGGGTGTGGTGGGCGTTTTTTCGCGCAGCAGCGACCCTTTCTATTTGAAATTCCGCGCGGGCTAAAGCCGCGCGGCTCAGGGGGTTGCTTGTTCTTGATCGCGGCGGGTGTGTAGGACGTGTGCGATCATGCTTAGCGCGATGACGACGATCGCCCAGATCACGACGGGGGCGACGTAGTGAAAGGTCGGGTTGTCGCAGACGATCTTGTCCACGCGGGTTAGAACGTCACGCCAGAACTCGGATGGATTGTAGATTCGCCAGCTCTTCTCCGGGACGGCGAATCCTCCTTGAATCACCAAGATGCTCATGCGGAACGCGAAGAACGCGGCCAGCAGCGCGAAGCTTCCAATGGCGAGCAGGAAGCGGCGACGAAGACTCACCGGGGTCGCCACGACGAGTACGAACAGAATCACCGTCGGCGTGAAGGCCATGAGTCTCGCACCGGTTCGCAGGAAACCCGCACCGGGCGGGTCCTGGTTTTGCAGGAACAAGAGCGTATCTTTTTCGCCCTGCGCTCGGGGGATGCGTGTCTTAGGCGGCAGATCCATAAAGAACGCCTTATCGACCTGTTGGAAGAGATTGTCTGCGGCGGCGTCGAAGAAATGGACGCTTGCGTCGTCGTGCGACCAGAATCCGTCTGAAAAAAGGTAATTCCCGCAAGCGCGAAAAACCGGTGCGAACCGTGCTTGCAGATCGAGCTGCGACGACATCAGCACAACGTAAAG
>JAJRUK010000214.1 GCA_024277835.1 Planctomycetota bacterium
ACAATCATCAGCAAAACCATAAAAACAGCCAAAAGCTGTTTGTTGTACTTACGAAAAAACTTCATCATGATGACGTAACTCCTTGTTAATGCCGGGGTTATGAAAAACCGCCAGCCACACCAAACAATATAGGTGGAACCGCGAAAAAATCAACAAAGAATCCGGCAAGAACCAGCGGTACTATTTGACAACCGATAAAACCGCGGATAAACCCCGCCGCCTAGACTCTAGGGGGTCTCGAAGCGTATAGACCGGGGAAGGCGAAGGGGCGGGACGGGCAGGTCGGGGGTAGGTCGGGGTACGTCGGGGTAGGTCGGGGTGGGGGCGCCTGTGGAGTATTCGGACCCCCCTGTCGATAGTAACGACCGATGGGACATTGAACCCATGCGGTGGGGGCCGTTTTCGAGACGGGCCTGTTTCAACCCTGATGGGATGGATTTTGTGGCAAAAAAAAACGCAGGAAACTGGCAAAGCACTCGTCATCGTCGAATCGCCGGCGAAGGCAAAGACGATCAATCGATACCTCGGGTCTGCCTATGAGGTCATGGCGAGTATGGGGCACGTTCGCGACCTACCCGCAAACGACGTGGGGATCGACTTCGACAACGAGTTCGAACCTGTCTACGAAGTGCTGCCAGCCAAACGAAAGACCGTCAACGGACTCAAGAAGGCTGCGGCGAGGGCTAGCAAGATCTACCTCGCGACCGACCTCGACCGCGAAGGCGAAGCCATCGCCTGGCATCTTCTGCATGCGCTGGAGATCGGCGACAAGCCGTCCCAACGTGTCGTCTTCAATGAAATCACAAAGACAGCGATCCAGCATGCATTCGCCAACCCGCTCGAACTCGACATGAACAAGGTCTCCGCGCAGCAGGCGCGCCGCCTCCTGGACCGGATCGTCGGGTATCAACTCAGCCCGCTCCTTCAATCGAAGATCGCACGCGGTCTTTCCGCCGGACGTGTGCAGTCCGTAGCGGTTCGAGTCATCGTCGAGCGAGAGAAAGAGATACGCGCATTTGTGCCAACCGAAAGCTGGCGCATCTCCGGGTGTTTCGGCACCGACATCGCCAAGGCAGACAAGCATCGCGAGGAATGGGACAAATTCATCAGCGGCGGTAGCGCAAAGGGCGGCGGCCGAACGATCAAAGAGCGCAACAAGTGGTTAAGCAAGCACGAAGCGCTCTATGCAGAACTAACGAAATTCGACGGAAAAGAATTCAAACCGGGAAACGTCGCCGAAGCACAAAGCGTCGCCGAAGCGCTCGGTCTGAACGTCGCTAGCGTCGATGAAAGTGAGCTTGCGGGCTATCCTGACAAGGGCTTCAAATCGATTGTTGTGACGGGTGCGATTGACCCGGCGAAGGCTGCGGCCTTTGAGATTTCCGACGTCGTGACCAAGCGAACCACGACCAAACCCAACGGCCCCTTCACGACGGCCTCGCTCCAGCAGGCAGCGTCGAGTGCGCTCGGGTTTGCCCCCTCGCGAACAATGCGGATTGCCCAGCAGCTTTACGAAGGCGTGGATCTCGGTTCCAGCGACGGACCGACCGGTCTGATTACCTACATGCGTACCGACTCGACGCACCTGAGTAAGGATTCCGTCGAGGCGGCGCGTACGCTGATCGCCGACAAGTACAGCAAGGAACATCTGCCCGCCAAACCCAACGTCTTCGGAAAAACGAAGCGGGCGCAGGAGGCGCATGAGGCTGTCCGCCCGTCGGACGTCAATCACACGCCGGAGACGCTTTCGGGTGCGCTCACGGCGGAGCAGGCGAAACTCTACGATCTGATCTGGCGACGTTTTGTAGCCTGTCAGATGTCCCCGGCGCAGTGGGACAGCACAACGATCCTGATCAGCGGCAAGACCTCCGCAGGCGAAGCGATTTTCAGAACGAGCGGACGGCGTCTCGTGTTCGATGGATACCTTCGCGTAATGGGCGTTGATACCGGCGGCGATGTTGTCCTTCCGGAACTGGCGACAGGTGCTGCCGTTGCACCGCTTCAGATCGACCCGCAACAGCAATACACCTCACCCCCGCCTCGTTTCAGCGAAGCGGCGCTCGTGAAGAAATTGGAAGCGGAAGGCATTGGACGCCCGAGTACGTACGCGGCGATCATCCAGACCGTGCAGGATCGTGGCTACGTTGAATTGACTGACAAGAAGCTCAAACCGACCGCTCGCGGGGAACTCGTGACCGAAAAACTCGTCGCACACTTCCCCAAGATCATGGACCTGAAATTCACTTCGTACATGGAGGACGAACTCGACAAGATCGAGGATGCCGGCATGAACTGGGTGGATGTGCTCAGAGAATTCTACGTACCGTTCAAGGCATCGCTCGACAAAGCGCAGGTCGAAATGGAACGGGCACGCGCCGAACCCAGCGAGTACACCTGCGACGAGTGCGGCAAGGAAATGGTCTACCGCATCGGCAAAAATGGTCGCTTCCTGGCGTGCTCTGGTTATCCCAAATGCAAGGGCGCGATGAACGTCGACGACGAGGGCAAACCCGTCGCAGATGTCGTCGCCAAAGACCCGTGTACGCTTTGCGGCAAGAAGATGATCCTGCGAAAAAGTCGCATCGGACCGTTTCTTGGATGCACAGGCTACCCCGAATGCACAAGCACGTTGCCGTGTGATGAGCAAGGCGTCGCACTGAAAAAAGTCGACGCGAAAGACATCAAGGAACTCTGCGAGGAATGCAGCTCGCCGATGTCGGTCAAATGGGCACGCGGCAAGGCGTTCCTCGGATGCAAGGGATACCCCAAGTGCAAAGCGACCCAGCAGATGCCCGAGGGTATCTACGTCGAAAAACCAAAACCCAAAGAGACCGACGTTCGCTGCGACAAATGCGGTCGACCGATCGTCATCCGCAAAGGGCGACGCGGTGAGTTTCTCAGTTGCTCAGGATTTCCGCGATGTCGTAACGCGATGCCGATGGAGAAAATCGACCACCTGAAAGAACTCGAAGCCAAGGGCGAAATCCCCGACGCGCCGCCGCCCGGGTCCACAGGTCGATCGAGCGCCGGCAAGGATGTCCCCCGCGACGCCAACGGCAAGGTCGACTACGCTGCCATGGGACCACCACCGGAAGGTTTCGCATGGACGCGCACGGGGCGACCCGTCGTCGAGACATGGCCCGAGGATGAAACGCTCACCTGTCCCGATTGCGGCGGCGACTGCACGCCCAAGACAGGACGCTTTGGCCCCTACTTCGGATGCAGCAAGTATCCCAAGTGTCGATTCGTCGCCAATTTGCGTGGGGCAGCGAAAAAGCACGCCGAGGCGGAAATGCCAGGCGCGGTCAAACCCAAACCCATCCCCACCGAAGTGCCCTGCGAAGAGTGCGGCGAGCATATGGTGATCCGCACGGGCCGATCCGGACCGTTCCTGGGTTGCAGCAAGTATCCGAAGTGTCGCAACAGTCAGCCACTGCCCGACGGGACGACGGTGGAGTCCCTGACCGCGACACCGGCGAGTTAGTCCGCGAGACAAGAGCGGCTCGACCATTGAGCAGGTGTGGCACCGACTTCCTGCCGGTGAAGACGTTGAGGTGACGCCCGCCTTACTCTCATCGTGAAGATCGTCACATGGAGGCGTTATCGGACCGCGCGCATTGACACGTCGCCCCCGTCTGACGATAAGACAGGCGTGAGAGTTCGACGGGCTGTCTTTTTGGTGTTAGGAATTATCAACGTTGCACTTGGTGCGGCGGGGATCGTTTTGCCCTTACTCCCGACGACGCCGTTCTTGATTCTCGCCGCGTACCTGTTCGCCAAGAGTGACGACCGCCGCTATCGCTGGCTGATGGAACACCCCCACCTCGGTCCGTACATTCACGCATTCCGCGGCAAGACAGGATTGACGAAAGCCCAGAAGATTCGCATCGGACTATCTATCTCGGTCGCGATGGCCGTCAGCATCTACTTTGCACCTATTCTCCTCGTAAAGTGCATGCTCGCGGGTGGCTGGGCGTTTTGGACAATCATGCTCGTTCGCATGAAGACCGCCGAGCCAAGCACGTCGGCATAATGAACGAGACGAACTCGGAGGTGGGGGATGTCGGGGTTCGATGGTCGGGGGTCAGGTCGATGTCCCATTTTCTGGTTGGAGAAGTGGCAGCAATTCTTGCAGCTCGCGGATGACATGATCCGCTTGCGACGCGAACTCAGGCTCAGGGTTTTCGCCGATCATCAGCACCGTACGCGCGCCGGCATCTCGTCCTGACATAATGTCGAAAAGAAAGTCCCCCACCATCCAACTTTCGCCGGGGTGTGCGTGCAGTTGCCTGCAAATCGAGAGCACCGGCTCTGGCGATGGTTTCACCGCGCCGTCCTCGCGCGAGCGAATCGCGTCGAACCCAAAGCCATGCTTTTCAACCAGGAAGTCCACAATCGGACGCGTATTCCGCGTGAGCAGAGCCACGGAAAACCCGGCTAGCCGGCAGGCTGCGACGACCTCGACCGCACCGTCATACAAGGCGACCTTCCGCGCAGCTTCCCACTCGTGTTTCGAGAGTATCTCCGCCGATCGCACCCGACTGACGTCGTCCATTTCCACCATTGCTTCGAGAATCGGCCCCTCCGGAATCCCAATCTCCGCACGAATCGCGTCAAAGTCGAGGATCGGTTTGGTCAACGTCCCATCAAGGTCGAAGATCACCACGTCGCGACCGTTCTGACGGGATTCCGAGCGGTTTGAATTCTCACTGTGACTACTCATCGCCGAGCGAGCATATCAAACCACCCGCACCCCGCAACGACCCCGACCACCCCGACGACACTGCCCCTTCCCAACAACAAGCGTCGCAGCCACAAGCAGACCGATCGAAAGCAACACCAGCGACCACGTCGAGGCGGCAGGGACCGCGGGACTTCCGACGTTCTCCATAACCAGCACAACATCGGCGATCTCGTCGATGAGCGCGAGGTCAAGGTCGCCGTCGTTATCGACGTCGAGCATCAGACAACAGGAGGCTGCGCTCGGGGCGGTGAATCTCTGATCAAACGTGAAGTTGCCGCTGCCGTCATTGACGAACAGCATCCAGTCGCCACCGAAGCTCGACGTGACCCAGTCAAGGTCGCCGTCGCCATCGAGGTCGCCCAAGTCGGTCGCAATGCCAAACGAGTCTGTTGCGTAAGTCTGCGGAGCACCGAGCGTGCCGTCACCAACCCCAAGAAGAATGGCCCCGTTGTTCCCGCTGCTATTGATCGCGGCGACATCCTCTGTTCCGTTTCCATTGACGTCGGCGATATTCAGCATCCACGTCGCCCCTCCGCTCGACTGGGTGGAGAGCGACGTGAATGTTCCGTCGCCATTGCCTCGGTTAACGACGATTGTTTGACTCGAACGAGCGCCGATCACGAGGTCAAGGATGCCGTCGTCGTCCATATCACCAGCCGCAAGCGCCCACTCACCGTTGCCCCCGCCCTCAAAGCGAGGATCGACGGTGAAAACTCCTGTGCCGTCATTCAAGTACAGAGACACGTCACTAGAGACAGCGTTCGTAACCACAATGTCCACGTCGCCATCCCCGTCCGCGTCAAGAACCGCAAGACCACGCGGCTGAGTCCCTGTCGACAGAACTTGCTGAGGCCCAAACGTGCCATCACCATTTCCCAGAAGAATCGAGACCGTATCGTCATTGATATTTGCGACGGCGAGGTCAGCGTTTCCATCGCGATCGAAGTCCGATGGTTCGTTCGGACTCGCCCGGTTGCCGACCGGCGTTGTGGGCTGCTCAAACGGGCTGAGCGTCCCGTTGCTATCCGCCTGGTTTAGAAAGACCCGCAGGTCCGCGGTGTCCTCGTTGACGATCGTCACATCCAGAAACCCGTCGTTGTTCAGGTCGGTCGCGATACCTCCATATGCTCTTGAGGAAACAGGCGACGTCGTTCGCGTGGTGAGTTGCTGAACCTGAGCGAACTCGCGCGAAGCAAGGCCCGCGCGCGTCCAGAATTGAAACGAATACCCCGCAGCTCGGAGCGTCGATCCGTCGGCGGCTTCGAGATCCTGCGATAGAATCACCATGACCTGCTCGCCCGCAGAAAACGGCGCGGACGGGTCCAGCCGGACGGACATATCGCCGTTGAAAAAAGTGAAACTCCCGGTTGCGGTTCCGCTCCACCGTCCGAACGCCCAGAAACTCCGCAGCGCAACGACGGACGACGTATTCAGCGGTCGATCGAAGTGAACGACAATAGACGCGTTGGTCGGGGCGAGCAGGGAGTGCGCGGCCGGTTCCACCGAGACGACTTCCAACGCCCGCGCGGTCTGTGTTCCCGCAACAAGGGACAAAACGGCGACCCCCATCGCAAGGGCAATCGCCCTTTCGGTCTGTCTATGCGTACATTTTGTCTTCATCGTCCGGTCCCCCAAAGAGCCTGTCACCAGTGTAACAAATCGCCGAACGAAAGTCGATATCCTTGTGCAGCAGACTCAATCTTCGCTATACTTCGCCTCGAACCGACCAAAAACGCAACACGGAAACCCGAAAATGACAACGATCCTGGGCATCGAAACTTCATGTGACGAAACATCGGCTTCCATCGTCGATGACGGGATGATTGTGCGCAGCAACGTCGTCTCGTCACAGATTGATCTGCACAAGAAGTACGGCGGGGTCGTTCCGGAAATCGCATCACGCGCACACATCGAACGACTCGACGCCACCATCGAAGAAGCGATGTCCATTGCGAGTTGTACGAAAGATGACATCGATGCGATCGCCGTGACGAATAGGCCCGGTCTTGTTGGCGCACTTTTGATCGGCGTGACCGCGGCGAAGACACTTAGTTGGGCGTGGGGAAAACCGCTGGTCGCCGTGGATCATATTCGAGCGCACGCGTATAGCGCCGCCATCGATCTCCCCGCCCCGCCGTGGCCTGCGATCGGGTTGATCGTGTCCGGTGGGCATACGTCGCTCTTTCGGATCGACGCGCCAACGTCCATCGAGCTGCTCGGCGCGACCACCGACGATGCCGCCGGCGAAGCATTCGATAAGGTCGCGTCGATCCTTGGCTTACCCTACCCGGGCGGACCGGAAATCGACAAGGCAGCACGCGGCGCAAACCCCAAGGCGCATCACTTTCCGCGAACGATGCTCGACCGCGACTCGCTCGACTTTTCGTTCTCGGGAATCAAGACCGCCGTTCTCTACCACGTCCACGGGCATGGCCAAACGCGAGGCGGGTTGGAGAAACTATCTCGCGAACAGATCAACGACATCGCAGCGAGTTTTCAGCAGGCGGTCGTGGATGTACTCGTCAAAAAGACGATGCTCGCAGTCGCACAGACAGGCCTTTCGTCCGTCGTGGTGGGTGGCGGGGTCGCGGCGAATTCGAGTTTGAGAAGCGCCCTCGAAGCAGCGTGCAACGAGCGCAGCCTGCGATTCCACGCGGCGAAAATGGCCTACTGCACCGACAACGGGGCGATGATCGCGGCGCTCGGGTATCACAATTTCCAGGCAGGACAAATCGCCAGCCTGAACCTCGACGCCTGCCCAAACACCTCGTAACCGAGACCCACACCGACCAGATTGGCGGAATTCGTAGCCTATCGTAGACTGTTTCGTCATGACCGAAGATGCCCTCCGCAAATTACTCGAGTCCGTCCGCGCAGGCGATGAACCGATCGACGGCGCGATCGAACAACTGCGCGCCATGCCCTTCGAAGACCTCGGTTTCGCGAAGGTCGATCACCACCGCGCGAT
>JAJRUK010000215.1 GCA_024277835.1 Planctomycetota bacterium
CCCATTTCGCATCTCGACACCTTTGACCGCCTCGTTTTTCTCCAACAGAAGGGCGGCGAGGTCCATCTGTTCCGTGACGCGAACGTGCAACTTGGTCCCCGTCTTGACCTTCGAGATAATATCGCCGATCGGTCCGTGGAACATCAATTCGCCCTGCTCGATGATCCCGACCGTTGTGCAAAGCTCCGCGAGCTCATGCAGAATATGCGAGCTGATGATGATCGTCTTGCCCATGTTGCGAAGTTCTTTAAGAAGTTCTCGCATCTCGATACGTGCCCGCGGGTCAAGTCCGCTCGCCGGCTCATCCAGCAGCAAGACTTTCGGATCATGAAGCAGAACCCGCGCGACGCTTAGTCGCTGCTGCATCCCGCGCGAGAGTGAGTCGACCAAGGCGTCAATTTTCCCCGTCAGGTCCGTCAGCTCAAGCACATCGCCAACGACTTTCTTTCGCTGCTTCCCGGTAATCCCGTACGCGCTGGCGAAGAACTCAAGATATTCTTGAACCACCATATCCTCGTACGCGCCAAAAAAGTCTGGCACATAACCGATCAGTGGCCTGATCTTGCGAGATTCGTATCCAACGACATGCCCGCAAACACGAGCCTCGCCCCACGTCGGTTGCAGCAGTGTCGACAAAATCTTGATCGTGGTAGTCTTACCCGCACCGTTTGGCCCGATGTATCCAAAACACTCACCCTCCTCGATATTCAGTTGAAGATTGTTCAGCGCGACGAGCTTGCCGTAACGCTTGGTCAAGTTAATGGTCTGGATAATCAATACACGTCCCTCTCTAACCACTAGCCAATGCGACGGCCCGTCGCCTTGGGAATATCCTGCGAGGCAGTATCAACGCGCTCGATCGGGATGCGAATCCGATACATTGTCCAGGAGTTGAGAACGTCGGGTTCCTGAACGTGAAAATCATCATCCCCGCTTCGAGTGAATAATCGCATTGGACCCGGGTCATCGGCGAACCCGATCAGGATCGCAGTGCCGAGTTCCGCGTTATGCGTTTCGCTCGCACCGCGTCCGCCGACCAGCGTGTGACGCAGGTCTAAACGCCTGAGGCAATCGCGCGACCAGGTCTTCAATTGCCAACCGTTGTTCATGGCCGGGTGCGCCTGAAAGTCAAACTCGCCGACCGTTGACGCAAGCAAGAGCGCCGTTTGCTCCTGCCCGAGGTTCAGCGCCGTTCCAGACGGGCCCGCACCGGGTAGCTGTGACAGCAAACCGGAAAACGGCTTGATCCACGCTCCCTGATCGTCTTTCAGCGACACGCGCTGGATAACATCTTCGCCATTCGCCCCCTCGCCAACCCGCGTCCATCGAGAGGCAAGGTCTACCCGTTCCGCCGACGCAGCAAGATCGCCCACGCGATAGACAAAGGTGGCTGCGTCGCGCGTCGTCGTTTGCGTATCTGCATTGAAGAGACTGTAAATCAGGATGCAGTTTTTTAACTCGACGCCCAGGTTGTTGACGACATAGCTGCTACTGAGGATGTCCCGACCCCGTGCTGCAAGTTTTCCCTCAAGTGTTCCGTTGAGCGTGCCACTCCATTGGCCTTCGAGTCGCTTGAGCGTCGCGCGAAAGCGAACATCCTCAAGTACAGCGCTGGCGGGTTTGACCTGATAGTTCCCCGGGTCAGAGAACCCGCGCGTATCCGCAACGTCCATGCCGACTGGTAGCGGTCGAAGAAAACATGACGTCGCCTCGGGTTCTCGCGCGCCGACCCAATCCGGAGGAAGCCAAACGTCGAGCGTCTTATCAATAGGTGTCTTGATGCCAAAAAAGCCGGTCCCGATCGCGCTTCGCTGACCTGCGCTGATGTCGATCACGGAAATCTGATGAAGTCGGTCGCCAAAACCGCGCACAGCGCCCACCGCGACAACACTCAGCGCGCTCGCCGCGAGCGCAATAACTGAGAACACCGTCCAACTTTGTTTCTGCCAACCCTTGCGTTTTAAGAAGCTCCATGATCCGAAAGTCGCAATCGCAACGTAGGACGCGGAGAACATCGCTGCCACAAAGAGATAAGTCGTTCCCGTCGTCGGAAAACCGATCGCAGAGACAACGTTGGCGAAAAGCGACTGCGGTGTCGCGATCGTCTCGGCCTCGGAATCCGGCGGCAGGAGATAAAACACGGTGCGAAAGAAGTGGCCGACCGTGCAGGGTGCGCTAAAAAAGTCGGATAGGCGTACCGACGCAAAGACAACTCGCCCGCGCCCCAGCGCCCGACTCGTCACAACATTCCAGCCATCCTTCTCTGGATCACCGATGACGCGTCCGCCATCGCGCAGCGTTGTCTTCACGATCGGAATTGCCACCGGAAATCGTGCGTCCTCCCACGGCGGTGCGTCGCGATCCAGATCTTCCTCAAGCGCAAGAGCTGGCGGACCGACGAGCCGGGATCGCGTAGCAATCAGCTCCCCAACGCTCGACAACTCGCCAAGATCAACGGGAAGAATCTTATACAGTGACTCCGAAAGTTTGATCGCACCCGCAGTTCGCGATGCACCCATCAGGAGCGTCCCGCCTTGTTCGACCCAGGTGATGATCGCACTGAGTTGGGCTTGACTCATATCGTCTGGCGTCGCGTCGTCCCAGACGATGAAGTCCACGCTCTCAAGTCCGATCGCGAGTTCGGGTAGCTCTGACGGCGCGGCGTGCGCCACAAGAACGGGTCGATCAAAGGTCTCTCGTGTTTCCTCTGCGACAAGATCCTGCTCGCGTCCGGGCGTACCATCGGATATTGAAAGAATCAGTACGTCGTCGGGTTGAATTGAAACGGGCAGAGTAGCTGGTTCCGCGACATAGCCGAGAACTCCTTGCGAAATGACTTCAACGATTCCGCCTTCATTGTCGAAGACCTCGACGAGAAACGGCTTTGAGGAAAACGTAGGGTTCGCAACCGCGTAGAGCCAAACGCGCTGCGTGCCGCCCGTCTCCGCGCGAAGATGCACGTCAACTTCGTCGAAGCACTTGTCGCCGTCCGAGTCGAACTGTCCCAATCGCACCGATCCATCAAACGCGGCCTGGTTGACAAGGGCGACGTCCACAATGATCGGAACCCAAGCTCCGCGGCGAAACACATCGCCCCCATTGAATGCAGTCAGAGAGGCAAACCCCACATGGGTCACGTTGATCTCAACGTCTGCCCGAGCGCCAGAGACGCCGCAGCAAGTCACCGCCGCCATCAGGCAGAGGCAACATGCCCAGCGCCTTGATCGTTGTTGAGTGCTTCCTCTCATAAATCCGATTCAATGGGGCTATCGTTTGTCCCCGACCTCCGCGCGCCATCCGACCATTCGACGTATGTCCGATAAATTCTACGCTCACACAACCCCCGGGACAACTCTTGGCCGTCACAAAAGGCGGGAATTGCCCGCATCTGTACAAACATACGCGCCGGTGATGCGTTTTCTCACATATGCCGCTCGCTATGAACCGCCTTTGTGATGTGGTACGGTGGGGGAGATGTGGCAAGTGTACGGATTACTCCTGATCGTGACGGTCATCGCTGGCCTGACTCCGATTGCCGCCGGAGCAGCGACGACTGAGCTTCCGCCGCTAACCCTCCCGGTCTTTCGATTCGGGCTTGCCGGTGGGTTGCTGTGGCTAACCGCTCGCGCACTTGGTCTCGCAAAACCAGTCCCGCGAGCGCGACGGGGTTTGCTCATCGGACTTGGCATTCTATGCGTTCCCGTGAATCAACTCGGTTTTCTCTACGGCATTAAACTCGCAAGCCCCACGCACGGCGGAATCGCCTACGCACTCGTTCCGGTACTGGTGTTTTGGGTCTCCGTCGCTCTTGGTCGAAGCCCACCAACGCGACGCATGGCGATCGCCTCAGCGCTTGCGTGCGTCGGAGCGTTGGTCGTTGTACTGTCAACGCAGCAAAACAGCGGACAACTAACGACTCGTATTCTCACCGGCGATTTGTTACTTCTATCCGCCGCGGTGAGCTGGTCGGTCTTTGTCGTGTTGAGTCAACCGTTGGTCAAGGAACTAGGTGCGGTCCGTACGCTGAGTCTCGTCATGTTGATTGGCACCGCGTCTCAACTTCCGATCGTCCTGGTCGATTGGCGGTGGTTTGAACTCGCAACGTTTTCGTTCTCGCAGGTCACCTGGGCAGGGTTTGGCGGGCTTATGTTCCTGACCTTGATCACCGCGTACCTGAACTATCTCCTCTGGTATGTCGTCACCTCGAAATACGACGTGACGAAGTCCGCCATCGTGACCAACGCACATTTTCTCATCACAGTGCTTGCTGAGTCGATGTTAATCGGTGGCGTCTTGTCCGGGTGGGGCGGGGTTGGTGTGGGCGTTGGGTCGGGCGTTTTGTTCGCTGGGGTAGCCCTGGCATCGACAGGTCGCGAAAAAGAACCGGTAGAGAAAGTCAGGTTAACTTCGCAAGATCAAACGGCTTGCCCGTCGCGACAGTGACGGAAAACAGACGCCG
>JAJRUK010000216.1 GCA_024277835.1 Planctomycetota bacterium
CGTCCACGTCGTCAATTCCTTCGAAGGGGGCGGCATGGAGCGCACGCTCAGGGTACTGTTGCAGCGCGGCACCCCGACGCAATTCCGCCACGCGATTATCACGCTCCGAAGGGCTGGTGACTTTTGTCGAACATTGCCCGACGACGTCCGCGTGCATGAGTTGGGCATCCGAGGTGCGAGCAGATTCAGCTTTCTGAAACTGGCCCGCGTACTTCGCAAGTGGAGACCCGCTGTTGTTCACGCGCGCGGGGCTGGTTGTTGGTCGGATACGGCCTTCGCATCCGCGATCGCCGGACGACCGCCTTTGATCCTTGGTTTTCACGGCATCGAAACAGGCAGAGGATTCACGCCGAATCAGCGCCGCGCAGCGAGGGTGGGCCAAAGACTCGGCGCGACGTTTACGAGCGTCTCGCGCGCGGGGCGTGAGATGATGAAAGACACCCTGCGACTTCCGCAAGAATCCATCGAGCACCTGCCCAATGGCGTCGATGCGAACCGCTTCGCGTCGCCAGGAGATAGCCAGCGAAACGTCGCGCGCACCAAGATGAACATCCCGCCTTCCGCGTTCGTCATCGGAACCGTCGCCTCCATGACATCCGTCAAGCGCCACGATTTGATGATCGACGCACTTGCCGACATGCAGGAAAGTGCGGGTGACGTACGCCTGCTCATTGTCGGCAGCGGCTCACTTCGAGCAAGGTTAGCCGAACACGCAACGCGACGCGGCGTCTCCGCGAAGATCCAATTCGCCGGTCAGCGGGAAGACGTCACAACCGCGTATCATGCGATCGACGCCTACTTGTGCGCGAGCGATTCCGAGGGCGTCAGCAATTCGGTACTGGAGGCGATGGCCTGCGGTGTTCCTGTGATTACAACGAACGTCGGCGACCACGGTATCCTCGTTCGCGACGGGATCGAGGGCGTCGTCGTTGAGGCGGGTTCAGCGAGTGCCCTCGCTCGCGGCATGAATCGAATTTTTCTGTCTCCTGCTGCCAGGAATTCAATGGGGCAGGCTGCACGGCGACGTGTCGCGTCGATGAGCCTGGGCGACATGCTCTCGCGATACGAACAACTCTATCAGAGGCGAGTATTCACAGACTGCCCTAAGACAATGTCGGTCGCACTCGCCGGATAAGACCGTCCAGACGCAAGGAGCGACGTGGCCAAGGGGGCTTCACTGGCGCACCTGGGGTTGAGTGGAAAGTCGGGAGCTGGTAGCGGCTTGGAACTTTGTGTGTCAGAATTCCGCGAGTGGCGGGCGTTGTCGGCGGTGCTTTGAACGGTTATACTCTTCCCCGCAGGTAGGTGCCGCATCCGCGGGGTCGTGGGTCTGGGTTGCACCTCCGCTTGAATGATCGAAGAAACTGATGGACGTCAAATTGATCATGTTCCGGGACGACGGCAAGAGGCACGCGACCTCCCTCGCCGATGGTCCGTCAACGATCGGAAGAACCACCGATTGCACCATTCGCGTCCCGCTTCCGATGGTGTCGCGAAGGCACGCCGAGATTGTCGTGGAAAACGGCGATGTCTTGCTGCGAGACTTGGGGGCTGCGAACGGGACGTATCTCAACAGTCGGCGGATCAAGGAACAAAGCGTTGCGGCAGGCGATCAGATCATGGTCGGGTCGGTTGTCTTTACGGTCCAGATTGACGGACGCCCCTCCGACGATGAGATCATCGAGATTCGCTCAAAGAGCGGTGGGCGGCGTGGGTCTGGTTCTGCACAAGTGGGTACGTCGAAGCACATTTATGTTTCCGACGAGGACGTCGATCCGATTTCCGCATTGGAAGCGCTCGCCTCCAGTGCCGACCAGACCGCCATCGACCCGGACGATGACGACTAAGCGATTCGGGCGTCGTCCATTTCTGTCGCGGCTGTCTTGATGCGCAAACGCACCTCCATCTTACGACCGGCGGGCTTCCTCGTGCTCGCGACCATTGCCCTGATTGTCTTCATAGGCGTTACGGGCGACTCGCGCCGACAAACCAACGCGATCAACCGCGCGCGCTCCTACGCTGCGCAGCTAAACGATCGACTTGGTCGCGAAAAGCGATTGCCACTAAACCTCTCGACACGGGAGCCGCAGTCTCGGGGGCTGGGTGTGATTCCGATGGAGTGTCTTACTTCTGCCGAAGCGTACGTCTTGCGACATTCGAGCGACATCGTCCTCGCTGCGTGGACGGTTCCCGTTGTCCGGGCGATGGGAGCAGATGGCAGGGCCTGTATCTTCTTTCAAGACGGGGCGTTTTCTGTTCGGTGGCTAACGCTTGGCGAGTTTGATCGAAACCGGGCGGAGCAGCAAGCGAGGATCGAAGAGCTTCGCGCAAGCAAGTCCCAACCCTAAACGTTTGGTGCGCCTTGCTCACCGGATACGAGTTTTCGCGCTTCGGCTTCCGCTTCAAGGAACCGATCGGTGTATCGCGGGTCCACTTGCTGGCAGATGCGCGTCGTCAGTTCGCCAATTCGTTCATAGTCCGGGTCGCCGCCGCTGATCGTCGAGAACTCCCCCGACAGGATCACAAGCCGGAGCAAGTGACGAAGAATAACGCCTTCATTCTTCACAAGATTGCGACTGCGAATGAACTTGTAGAAATCGTTCTCATGATCGAACACGCTGCCCGCGACCCACTTTGGCTGCACCCAGACATCCTCGGGCGACGCAAGCTTCGCGTCAAAGACCGCCTTGAGCATCTCCGGCAAGGTCAACTGCGGTTCCGGCGCTTTCTCTTCGAGGTAATCCTCGCCCTCATCCTCATCCGGCGGAGCCATCACGCCGCCATCGGGATGCGTAAGCGCAATGCCCATCTGAAGCAGCATCGGCTCAAGCGTTTCGCGCTGCATCGGGCCCGGTTCGACATCCGGCAGTGACAATTTGCGCCCGATCCCCGGCGGCATCGGCAGGATCGACTCGATCGCGATGAGTTTTTCCGTCAGGTCAGCATTCTTGAGTTGTTGAGAGAGAAATCGCCCGTACAACGGGTCCACGCTGCGAAACGTAAGCAGCTCAGAGATGTTGTCGGCGAGCGTAACATGGTCGTCTTCCTCCCGTGTGAGATACCCGAACTGTGCGAGGTTGGCGATCATGTAGTCGAGTTGGTCTTGAAACTTCGCAACGCGCTCCGGTGTGTTGAAGCGAAAGTTAAGGAAATCGCGCACATCGCGCAGCGTTCCCGTTTTTGTGAGCAAGTAAATCAAAATGTGATACGGGATCATCGAGCGGCTCACGAGCTTCGCTGGCCCCGCTCCGATCAGCGTCTGAAACTGCCCCTCGACCCAGAATTGTTGCGTCTTTCGGCGGCTCGGTTTTTTTCTCTCCAGCTCTTTGCGCATACGCATCATCCCCGGGTCTTTCGACTTCGGATCGATCTGTTCGTAGCGCTTCTTCCACTTGGCGATCTTCACGTCGTCTTCATGTGCAAGCGCAAAAACGTACCCCGCCTTGTCGAACTGAGGCCTGCCCGCGCGTCCGAACATTTGATGGGCACCCGACGCTGCGATGAGTTTCTTCTCCTTGGGCTTGCCGTGAAGAAGGGTACTGAGCACGACGGATCGCGCCGGCAGATTGATCCCGGCTGCCAGCGTCTCAGTGCAAATGACAAACGGGATGAGTTTCGCGAGAAAGAGCTTCTCAACGAGTTCTTTGTAACGCGGAAGGATGCCAGCATGATGCACGCCGACCCCGCGGATCAATAGTTGTTTCAGCTTCAACCCCGCCCCTTGAGACAAGTCAACGTCGGCAAGGTGCGTCTCAATCTCCGAACGCATCTCGGGAGTGATGAGGCTAACGCCTTTCAAACGTTCTGCCACATCCCAACACTCATCCCGATTAAAGCAAAAAACAAGCGCCGGCGACCGATTCAACGCGTCGTCCGTCGAAACCATATCAGGCAGGTGCTCGGTCAGTAACTTCTCGCCGACCCAGATAAACTCAAGCGGAACGCGCCGCTCGTCGGATTGAACGAGCACGAGCTTGCGACGATGTTTTTCGCGCGCCCACTGCACGAACTCCGCCGGGTTCCCAACAGTCGCCGAGAGCAACATCAAACGAATCCGCGGCGGAAGCAGCACCAGCGAAAGCTCCCACACCACACCGCGCTCGCGATCATTGAAATAATGGAACTCATCCATCACGACCGCGTCCACATCGGCAAGTTGTTCCGTCTCACCGATGACGTGGTTCAACAGGATTTCCGCAACGACCACGCGAACCAGCGCATCGGGATTCTCTCGCCGATTGCCTGTCACAAGTCCGACCTGCGTCCGATCGAATCCCCACGCCTCGGCTTTGTCTTGAAACTCGCGAAATTTCTGGTCGGTCAGTGCAATCAAAGGGGTCGTGTAGTACATGCGGCGACCTGTACACAGCGCTTCAAAGATCGCCGCCTCCGCGATCAGCGTTTTTCCCATCCCGGTGGGCGCAGAAATCAGCGCACCGCCTTGGCACTCGAACCACGCCAGAAGCGCTTCCTCCTGAAAAGGATACAGGTCGAATTCCAGCGAATCGAGAAACTTGTCACAGATCGTTGCACGGTCCATCGTGCGGGCATGGTAAGGTGTGGGTGTGCTAAGTGCCAGCGGAGGCTAGGGTTGAATCGGCGCGTCCTCTTTCGACGCATCCCCGTGCGTTCCGTGCTCTTCTTCTAGAAGCTCGAAGAACTTCCCGGTCGCCGAACAAAGCTCCGCGATATTCGCGCCGAGCAGAAACGTCGCCCGAACAATTTCGCTCTGTTGGTTAAACAGGTTCTGCCGTCGCGTCAGCAAGTCGTCAATGTTCAGTGTGCCCGCGAAGTAATCTTCGACGCCCTTGTTGTAATCGTTTTCAAAGTTAGGAAGACTCGCGATCAGCTCGCGGCGACTTTGTGTTACGGTTTGAAGACGGATATAAGGCTCAAGCGTGTCGACAAAAATACTTCGCGTTCGCCGTGCGATCGCTTGTGAAAACCGGGCAATATTGGCATCCGCCTGACGGATCAGGCTATCGGTCACCCGCGAGTCAACCTTGCTCACGTCAAGTCCGACCGACATCGACCAATCCGACACGCCGTCCTTGTTACCGCGACCCTCCAACGCTGATCGACCCGCCAGAAGCAGTGTTAGATCCCAACGTCCGCGCTTCGCCAGATCAAGCTGGACCTCGGCGTTTCGAACGGCGTTTTGCTGCGTCGCGATTTCCGGATCGGTTCGAATCGCCGCCAGCCGAAGCTCCTCATGACTCATTCCCTCAAACGGGTTGAAAGGCTCATTGACGATCTCAATCGTAGCGGAAAACGGAATGCCGCACTGATCTTTCAACCGCTCAACATCGATCTCAAGTCGCCCCTCTCGCGTCAGAAGATCCGCCGCTCGGCGCGCAATCTCGCCGTCGATTCGACGAATATCCGACCCGATGTCGCGATCACGAACCGAGTCCATCCTTTTGCGCACATCCACAAAGTCCTGATACCACTCCCGCGTGTATCCCACTCGCGTTCTTTGTTGCACGACGTCGTAAAAGCTAAAAAGAGCCCGCCTGAGACGGCTTCGCACCCCTTCGATGTAGGCGAGCTGCGTGTCGTTGAGTTCGTTCTGGCGGAAAATATCGTCGCTGGTTCGCTCGAGCTTCTGACGGGACACCCAGAGCGGATATCGCATCGTGGCCGAGGCGAATGGGACGTTCCCGATATCGTCATTGACCTCGATCGTGTCGTAACCGACGGCGAGGTCAAGCTCGGTCGTGTCGAAAAACCGCTTCTCCATCGCCATCTCGATCGTATGGGTTCGGCTTCGATCCACGATGTCGGTGCGCGTGCGGTTGTCGCCTTCGACGGTCCTCCGGGACTCACTAAAGTCGTTACTCGTCCGAAGCCTTGGCGTGAGAGAATCGCGCGAGGCGACAAAAAAGTCGTACCGGGCTTCCTCAGACTTGAATCGCTGGAAACTCGACTTGATCCCTGGCTGACGATTGAACGTGACCGGGATCAAGCTCAGCGGCGTC
>JAJRUK010000217.1 GCA_024277835.1 Planctomycetota bacterium
GAGGCATCTGAAACGCGCGGGAGACTGCCGCGTAGTACATCGAATGATCGTCCGGCGCATAGGAAATCGCCGCCCGAGCGCTGGGTTCGAACCCGCCGTAAGAGTCGTAGTCGATACGTGCTCCAAGATCGATCATCCACTTGGGAGAAAATTGCCACCGATCTGCGTAGTACATGCCTCCAGTGAACGTAGAGACGTACCTTCTGTCCGCGACATAGGGGTCGGAGTTTGTAAGGTCCAGTAGATCGACACGCGTATCCATCCCCCAGACGATCTCGTGCGAATTCGGTAGCGTGACGGTTCTCTTGAACTGTAATGCAAACTGCTGATAACGATAGTCGATTTGGCGCGTTCCGGGAGAAGCGCCGAAATCATTGATATACGCCGTCCACTCGAAGGCATTATCCTCGTCGATCGTGTGCGACCAGGTTGCCTTGACAAATGATGCGAGGGAACCGCCTCTCTTTTGCATCCCTATTCCTGCGAGCGGCGATGTCGGGAACCCATTTTCTCGCGTAGCGTGGCCTGCCCAAAATGAGTACTTGTCGTTTTCGCTGGCGTCGTAGACGGCGTGCAATCCGGCGCGGGACGCGCGGTATTTGTCGTCCAGCGACCTGAGAATGGAACCACCTTTTCGGAATCCATCGCTGCCTTCGTACGTCGCGGAAAGACGCAGACGTAGTTTACCTTCGCGCATTCCGTATCCAACGTATTGGGAAAAAATTCCGCGAGACCCGGCCGTCGTTCTGAGCGTCAAACCTTGTTGCTTGTCGGGGTCTTTTGTGATGATGTTGATCACGCCGTTGACAGCGTTGGCACCCCACGTCACACCACCGGGGCCGCGAATGACCTCGATTCGATCAATGTCCTCAAGCTGAATAGGCCAACTTCCCCAGAGGGTTCCACCGAAGAAGGAATCGAAAATCTGCCGACCATCAATCAGGACGAGTACGGTGCGAGCCGTGAAGCTCTGGGTTCCTCTTGGTGCGACTGCGGCGTTTCCGTCGGTGAGTTCAGCGACGTCCACGCCAGGGACGAGGCGAAGTGCTTCCGGGATCGATCGCGCGCCGGACAGGCGTATGTCGTTCGCCGTAACAACGCTCATGGCGAACGGAACCGTCGCTAACGACTGCACCTTCCGAGACGCGGTCACAACGATGGGGATGTCCAGATCGAACAGGTCGATGTCGTCGAGAACGTCGGCGCTGGCGAACTGCTCTCCCGGGACGGTTGGTTCGTCTGCGTCGTCGGAAATTTGCGCAGACGCGTGAGGAATGACCGCGAGGTTGGCGCACAATACCGCTACGAGAAGTAACGCGCTCGTACGCCAAGAGCTACCGCCATGCGTAAAACGATCCGGAAGGGCCGTCTGATACTGTGGGTCAGAAGCTGCGCACGACCGCCTTGCGGGACGACGAGCAGCAACGAATGGCACCTTCTGGCGGCGATCGCTTGGATCGCCAACTTGAGCCGCCTGATCTGGATGTTTCTCTAGAATCATTGGTCACCATACCTCACTGTGTTGGCATCAACATGCCGGTTGTCGATGTCCGCGTCAATGACGCGGACTGTTCCAACATTAATCGCAGTTCGGCTTCCAGTAGCGTACTGAAGGCCGATGGATGCGGCTTCTGTACCATCTTCAATTCGTTGAATGACGCCCGCCGTTTGTTTTCCGACAGACTCCGCATCTGCAAAGATGCCACCTGTCGCGCCGGCGCGAACGATGTTTTCGGAGAACGCCCACACGGACTTGTGCTTGCGTGCGCCCCATACGAGCAGGCGCTGCACGGTCGTTGAGTTGTAGACGCTAGCGTCGGGAACCATCAGCACGCCGCCGGTTCCGCTGGACGTCAGCGCGTCGATCGCTTCGGGGAACGCGCCGCGGTTCGCGCGGAGTACGTGTATACCCAGTTCGTGGTTCTCGGCTGCTTCCTGGATCGCGAGGGCAGTCTGCGTCGTTCGGTCGCCAGAAAGAATCGTGAGGCGTGAAACCGCCGGCATAAGGCTGTGTATCCATGCGACTTGCTCCATTGGCGAGACATCTGATGTCACGCCGGCTACGCGATGCAGGTACGGCGACGCATCCGAAAGAAAAGTCGTGTCGAGCGCATTCGGGACCATAAAGAAAACGACGTCCGCATCTGGAAGTTCGGCGAGGATAAGTTCGGTCGCGACGACGCCACCCGTCGCCACAACGGATGGACCGATTCGTTTCAGTTTCTCGATCGCGGTCAGCCGCTCCTTACTCCCGCCCTTCGCAGGAAGTTGAATAGAGACGGTCTTGAGACCCCGCAAACGAAGCGTCGTTTCGAGTGCGGTGGCGGCGCGGATGTATCTGGACTTGGCCGTGTAGACAATCGCCACCGAACCGTGCTGATTGCTCTGAGCGCGCGCGACGTCTGCCGCTACCGTCATCGATAACAGCGCGATCACGGCCAAGGTTGAGCGCTTAAGACTTGCGATAGTTACGGAAACCTTCAAACAACACACGTCCAGAAAAAACGTCGAGCGAAACTATGACACACCGCAGCACCGAACGACGCGCGAGCGACTCCGGTTTTATCGGCTCGCGATCCCCCCGCCTTTGCCGAAAACGCGTCCACGGAACGGTTCACTCGGTCCGTAATAGGCTGTGAGCAAGGACATTATCGGGTGTTGCTTTAAGGGTTAGAGTATCTGGAACGCCAGACAGCGATTTCCGATGAACCGGGGTGGGCATGCGTTCCCGCATACGTTAGTGGACGACGTTGTGTCCTGTTCAGGGGAGTCGACCAGGCAGCTCGATCAGACGAGCTGCGCGCTGGTTCTCCCGGAAACGCCGCATGATTAAAGCGCTTGGACTAAAAGGTAGAGCGATTCTCCTGTGCATCCTGTTGGTGCTCGGAACGGGCGTGTGTATCACGAGCGCGCTGGTCTGGCGGACGTACGCAACGTCCGTAGCGGAGCTAGAGGAAGAGGCCATCCGGCAAGTCCACAGTCTCGCTTACAACGCCGAGCCGGGCATTCTTCTGGGAGACAAGAAGGCGCTCGCACGGATCGTTCGGACGCTCTCAACTGACAGTACGATCACGAATGTGCGTATCCATGATTCTCGTGGTATGCCGTTAGCGGTTTTCTGTCGTCACCCACATCAGGATCCACTTGATTGTTCTTGCGAATTCCCGCTGCCAACAACGGCGACATCACAAACATCGCCGAACCTGAAACGTACCTCGACGAAGCTATTCGTTACCTTACCGGTCTGGCCTAGTGAAGAGGGAATCGAGCTCGACATTGGCGACGCTGACGAGCGTGACTCGGAACCAATCGCGGCACTCCCTATCGGTATGGTGACTTCAACGCATCGCCTGGACGAGCTGCACGCACAGACGACTTCCAATATTGCTTACAGCATCCTCGTCGTTGCCCTCGTCATCGCCGGTGGAGCGGGCGTGACCGTTCTCGCCGTAAGGCAGCTTCTGCGCCCCGTGCAAAACTTAGTGGACACAACTACGCGCTTGGCGGAGGGCGACCTGACGCATCGGGCAAGCGAGAATGCGGTTGGCGAAATTGGCGTACTGGCTCGATCGTTTAACCGTATGGCGCAGGCACTAAGTGACAACACGGAGGATCTTGAAAACAAAGTCCGATCACGGACCGCGGATTTGACACAGACAGCCACAAGACTTGCGGAGAAAGAACGACATCTTCGTACGCTCCTTCAATCTCAACCGGAATGCGTGAAGACGATCGACAAGGAAGGTCGCATCATCGACATCAACCGTGCGGGACTCGCTGCGATCGGCGTGGAGTTCGTTGAAGAGGTCCGAGGTACGTCGGTGTTGGATTTTATCAGCGCGAAACATCGCTCGGCGTTCGAGAACCTGAACCGCAGTGTATTCGACGGCAACTCCGAAACACTCCAGTTTGAAATTAAACGACGTGACGGTGTGTATCGCTGGATGGAAACGCATGCCGTTCCGCTGTACGATGCGATGAACGTGGTCATTGCGCAACTATCGACGACGCGCGACATCACAGAAGCCAAGAAGAAAGTGACGGAACTTCGAGAAGCGAAAGAACGGGCGGAGGCTGGAGACAAGGCGAAGAGTGAGTTCCTCGCCAATATCAGCCACGAAATCCGGACCCCGATGAACGGGATCATCGGCATGACCCAAATCGCCCTGGATTTCGATCTCGATGAAGAGCAGCGCGACAATCTTGAGATCGTGATGGAGTGTGCGGAATCGCTTCTTGAACTGATCAACAACATCTTGGACTTCTCGAAAATCGGGGCTGGAAAGCTTGAACTCGAATCGATTGACTTGAACCTGAAGAGTTGCGTCGGATCCGTTGTCGATATTCTGAGAGCGTTGGCGAGTGAGAAATCACTACCCATCACGATTGAATTTGCCGAGAACATCCCCGGCGACCTCCTGGGCGACCCGCACAGGCTTCGGCAAGTGCTTACGAACCTAGTCAGCAACGCGGTTAAGTTTACCGAACGCGGCTCGGTCCTAGTTTCAGCCATCGCTGAAGAGGTTTCCGAAGAATTAGCGACGGTTCGGATTTGCGTGAAGGACACGGGGATCGGGATTACTCAGGATCGGCTAAACGCAATTTTCGAGAGTTTCACGCAGGCAGATGGTGCGACCACGCGGGAATATGGCGGTACAGGATTGGGTCTTGCCATCTCGAAACAGCTCATCGAACTGATGGGCGGCGAGATTTGGGTCGAGAGCACACCTGACCACGGAAGCACTTTCTGCATCCGAGTAGAGCTAGCCCGCTCCGGTATGACCGGCGCGAGTCGCAAGGAAAACGCCGAGCCAGCACTAAACATCTCCGATGCACTGGAACATCTTGCTGGCGACCGGGACTTGCTTCTTGAGGTCGTCGAAGTGTTTGTGAAAGACCTTCCAAGCACGATTCTCAAAATCCGAACCGCGATTGAAGGTGGAGACATCGACACGCTTCGCACTGTCACGCGCGGGCTTCATGGCGCTGCATCGACGATTGGCGCTGAGGCGATCGCGCGTGCCGCGCGCGATCTGGAAGAAGCGGTCGAGCTTTCCGACAAAGATTCGGTGAATGGGGCGCTTGAGCGAATCGAACGTAGTACGAAGCAGCTAAGCATCGAAGCACGCGACTTGGCCGTCGGATCGAGGATCGGCGTATGAGCGTCAAACACGACATCGTAGTTGTCGATGATAATGCGACCAATCGCAAGATTCTCGTGCGCGCGCTCGAAAAAGACGGGTATGACGTCCGGGAGGCTGCCGACGGGTTCATCGCGGTCGATCTAGTGAAGGAGCGCCAACCGTCCCTCCTGTTGCTCGATATCATGATGCCCGGACGAGACGGGTTTGAGGTCTGCGAGATCCTCAAAGCCGATCCCGTGACCGCCGCGATCCCAATCATCTTCGTAACTGCGAAATCCGAGTCGGAAGACATCGAGCGCGCGTTCGCACTAGGCGGATGCGACTACATTACCAAACCTTTTCGACTCAGCGAGGTTCGTGCCCGCGTTTCGGTCCACCTCAATCTGCAAAATGCACAGAGCGAACTGGTCGATCGAAACCAGCGATTGGAGCATATGTCGCAGGTCGTCGCAGAAACGAACCTCAAGCTTGCAAGACAAGCCCGAACGGATTCTCTGACCTCTCTCTTTAACCGGCGAGCGTGGGAGGAATGCGTGACGACTGAGGACGAACGCCATGTTCGACATGAGTCGCCCTATTCCATCCTGATGCTCGATGTTGATCAATTCAAGGCGTTCAACGACACGCTGGGACACCAGGCCGGTGACAAATGCCTTGAGGCGGTTGCGGCTTGTCTCACGGAGAGCTGCCGAACGACCGACGTGGTTGGGCGATACGGAGGCGAAGAGTTTGTCATCCTCGCGACTGAGACGGATCTTGAGGCGGCGCTCCTGCTCGGTGAGCGAATCCGCGTTGCCGTGGAATCGCTCGAGATCGACCACCCGGCGAGTACGGTGGCAAACCATGTCACGGTTAGTATCGGGGCAGCGGTGTCTGGCGACGACGGGTGGGAGTCGGTACTTCGGATCGCGGACCAGGCAATGTACGTTGCGAAACAAACAGGTCGCAACCGCGTATGCAGCAACAAAGATATTCCGGAAGCAGTGGTGAATGAGAACGCGCTACAGGCACCTGGCGCGGTCGCCATCGATTTAGCCTGCGACCGTAAATCGCCCGGTCCGTCGGAACAAGTCCTACTGGTGTTGACGGATCAAGACACCCGGCACGATATTCGCGTTACGCTTGAGGCGGAGGGGTACACCGTCACAGACGCCGGTTCTGAGGGTGCAGCGTCCGACGCCATCGCCCTATCGCGCCCCGACGCCGTCGTTCTGGACGCATCCCTTCCCAATGACGGCGCGATCAAACTCACACGCATCGTTCGCGAGCAGTCCGGTGAAGAGAACATCCCGGTGATCGTCATCTGTCCAGAGTCTTCGCCGGACGAGCTACGAGACTATGGAATCGCTGGAGCGGACGAGTGCATTGCCTACGCCATGTGTCCAAGCGAGGTCGAACGACGTATCCGATATGCGCTGCAACGATCGACAGACC
>JAJRUK010000218.1 GCA_024277835.1 Planctomycetota bacterium
AAACCTCAGCAGGCTGTTGAAAAAGTGTGGCACCGGTTTGCAACCGGTGCATTACCCCCCAGTTTCAGTACCTCGCACCGGTTACAAACCGGTGCCACATAGAAAAACGCCTGTCTTCAACAGGTACACAGCCACGCACCAGTCGCATTAGACTCGATCGAGCGGAGCACTGTCAACGTCGTCTTGATCGACGACATCTGAACCCGACCGCCGACCGTCGCTTGTCCTAAGACACGCCATCGACCACAATGCCCCGCCCCGTATCACCGAGGCGGAAGCAACGATGAATAACGCCACGAATTCACCAAAACTAGACGCAGACCGCCACGCCCTGGTCGGTCTCATCTTTCTTTTCCTCGCCGGACTGCTCTGGAGTCTCAACGGCGCGATCATCAAAATTCTGATCCACCTCGACGACCCACCCGACGCTGTCGCCATTGCGTTCTACCGATCATTATTCGCCGGTCTCTTCTTGCTCCCGATTGCCTACCGTCGGCTCGGAACGCTCAGGTCCACCAGCAGCCCGCGACTCCTCGGCCGCCTCCGACCCGCCGCCGCACTCTGCGTACTTTTCTTCACGCTAATGACGCTCTGCTTCGTCATCGCGAACACCCTGACCGAGGCTGCCAATGCGATCATCCTGCAATATACGTCAACGTTCTGGGTCTTCGCACTCTCGCCGCTCATCCTGAAAGAACGCCCCAACATGCGGGACTTATGGTTCGTCGGCCTGGCGAGCGTTGGCATCGCCATCATCTTCGCCGGAAACGCATCGACAAGCATGGCGGGTCTGGTCATCGCGCTCACTGCCGGACTTTTCTATGCGCTTCTTACGCTGATGATCCGCCTCATGCGAAATTCCGACCCCGCCGCGATCACTCTTGTGAACAATCTCGGCTCGGCTGCGCTCTTACTTCCAGTCGTACTTTTAGCCGGAACGTTTAGCGTCTCGATGGAGGCCATCGCGATTCTCGCGCTCATGGGTGTTGTGCAATTCGGTCTTCCGTATTATCTGTATACGCTTGGTCTTCGGCGCGTTCCGGCATCACAGGCGGCGCTCGTGACCATGATCGAACCAGTCCTCGTTCCGGTTTGGGCATATTTTGCCGTTGGCGAAATCGCGCCCATCGATACGATGACAGGTGGGGCGGTGATTCTGCTCGCGCTGATGCTGTTCGTTGTCAGCGCGAGAAAGCGGCGAATCGCTCGTGTTAAAGAGTCTTTAATGTAAAGGGGGTGCTTGCGTAGGTGCGCGAGGGAAAGAAGGTAACGATGCATAAAGCAGGTGTCTTGGGTTGCGGGTTGGTCGGTTCGATCATGGCGAAAACGCTGGCTGCGCTTCCCGACTTCGAGGTCACGGTCACAGATATTTCAGAACCCGCCCTCGCCGCAATGCAGAATATCTCCGGACTTTCCACGAGAAAGACCGATCTAAGCGACCCAGCACAAGTCCAGGCCTTCGCCAGCGAGTTTGACATTATTCTCGGCGCACTCCCGAGTAGATTCGGACTCGCAGCCCTCGAAGCGGTCATCCGCGCACGCAAACCCTATTGCGACATCTCATTCATGCCCGAAGACGCGACTTCGATGGACGCCCTCGCGAAAGAGTTCGGCGTGACCGCGATTGTCGATTGCGGTGTCTCGCCGGGACTATCGAATATGATGGTCGCGTATGCGGCCGCCCAATTGGACGACGCCCAAAAAGCCGTCATCTACGTTGGCGGTCTTCCGCGTGAGAAAACTTGGCCCTACCAATACAAAGCGCCATTTGCGCCTTCCGACGTCATCGAGGAATACACCCGCCCGGCCCGACTCGTTGAAAACGGAAAAATTGTAGAGCGGCCTGCTCTTTCTGAACCGGAGTTAATCGAGTTCCCGCGCGCGGGTACGCTAGAAGCGTTCAACACCGACGGCCTGCGAAGTCTTCTGGATACCGTCAAGATTCCTGACATGCGTGAAAAAACGCTTCGCTACCCGGGTCATATCGAGTTGATGCGCGTGCTTCGAGAGACCGGACTCTTTAGCAAGGACGCCATCGACGTTGGTGGTGCGGTGGTCAGACCGCTCGACGTTACGTCGAAGCTCCTGTTCCCCATGTGGAAACTAGGCCCGGAAGACCGAGAGTTCACCGTCTTGCGGGTCGCCGTTGAGGGGCTTAAAGACGGCGTCCAGACCCGATACGCCTATGACCTCTACGACGAGTACGACGAAGCCACAGGAAACTCCTCGATGGCCCGCACAACAGCGTTCCCGAACATCATCGCTGCCCAATTGGTCGCTGCTGGAAAGTTAAACAAACCCGGCGTCTTCCCGCCCGAGTTAATCGCAACGGAAGACGGCATGTTCGACCATTTCATCGCCGAGCTGGCAAAGAGCGGTGTAGACATCAAGCGATCAGAGCCGCGACCGTGAGGGAGCGAACATGCCGCAACATACCAAACAGGCGCTTGCGTTTCGGATCGCCAAAGCGACTCGCAAGACGCTGACTTTGTCATGTATGCTTCTCGTTACCCCACCGAGCCGCGTGGCGTTAGCCCACGCGGATTCACTATAACGTGGGTGCCAATCGTGTCATATCGCATGGCGTCTCCATAGTCCTGGTGCGTCAAACACCCGCAGGTTTGGCGCGCCTGCACTCACCGGTTACGCTAGAAAAAACTCGTTGAACAGAGGAAAAGACTCTCGCCCAAAGGAGAACGGCTCAGATGCCCTTCACGATTGATCCAACGATTCGCTCATGGATTCCGGTCCCGAAAGACCACGATTTCTCGATCCAGAACCTTCCTTTTGCAGTAATGAAAACGCGAGAGGGCGGTAGCGCTGTTTGCACCGCCATCGGCGATCAGATCATCAGCCTCGCCGCTCTCCACAAGGCGGGTATCTTTTCCAAGACCGCGATCCGCGACAGCAAAGTCTTCGCTTCCGATAGTTTGAACGCGTTCATGACCGCAGGCCGACAGGCATGGACCGACGTGCGCGAGCGTCTGTGCGATATCCTGAAAGAGGGCGGCGATCCGGCTCTCAAAGACAACGAAGAACTCCGCGATTTCGTGATCCAACCCCTCGCAAGCGCAACCCTGAATCTACCCGTCCAAATCGGAGACTTCACCGACTTCTATTCCTCGAAGTATCACGCAACCAACGTCGGCATCATGTTTCGTGGGAAAGAAAACGCGCTCATGCCCAACTGGCTTCATCTTCCCGTGGGATATCATGGTCGAGCGAGCACTGTGTTCCCGTCCGGGTTCGACATCAAAAGACCCTGCGGGCAAACCAAAGCGGACGGCGCCGACGCCCCCAGCTATGGCCCCTCGCGATTGCTCGACTTCGAACTGGAGATGGGTTTCTTCGTCGGTAAGGCCAACGACCACGGAACAAGAGTCGCAACCGACCAAGCAGCCGACCACATCTTTGGCATGGTCCTGGTCAACGACTGGAGCGCCCGCGACCTGCAAAAATGGGAGTATCAGCCACTAGGCCCATTCCTCGGCAAGTCATTCGCGACAACCATTAGCCCCTGGGTCGTCACGCTTGACGCGTTGGAACCTTTTAAAACAGTCGCCCAACCTCGCGACATCCCGATTCTTCCGTACCTTGAAGAAGAAGTCCCCGGCGCGTACGACATCGAGTTGGAGGCACACGTGCAGAGCGCCAAAATGACCGAACCGATGCGCCTGACGCGAACGAACTTCAAGCACATGTACTGGACCATCGCCCAGCAGCTCGCCCACCACACGGTAAACGGAACCGCCATGCGCGTCGGCGACCTCTGCGGATCAGGCACCATCTCTGGCCCTACGGAGGACTCGCTGGGGTCCATGCTCGAATTATGTTGGAAGGGCACTAAGCCCATGACGCTCCCTGATGGAACAGAGCGAAAATTCTTTGCCGACGGCGACACCGTATCGCTCACCGGCTGGTGTCAGGGCGACGGCTATCGAGTGGGCTTCGGCGAATGCCGCGCGACAATCCTCCC
>JAJRUK010000219.1 GCA_024277835.1 Planctomycetota bacterium
TCGCCGCGATCACGGAAGCAACCATCACACCGTAGGCAAACTCGGTCGTGCCACCGCGCCCCACCGGCTATCCACCACTTGGAGCGCGCCTTTCCGCGAACTCATCTCGACCCGTCCCGGTCCAGAGCTTGTTGTTCCATTTGCCGCCTGCGTTCGTGTCGAGAACCGGCTGAGGGGCGGCGAGTTCCTCGTTCCAGTCGTACCCGGACTCCGTCATCGTCTCCGGCTCGCCATGCCCATCGACGAAGATCGCATTCCCTCGACCCCTGTGACGAGGCTCGACCGGCGAGAAAGCATACAGCGCCGGCGGCGCTAAACCTTCCGTAACGTCCACGGTACGCGGACCGAGACGCACCGCGTATTTCTCGGTCGCAAGGCGCGGCGGATCGAGTGTGTAGGAGTGCTTTCCGTGTCGCCGACCCGCGCCCCGACTATCCGCAACGACGATCGTCCGCGCGGGTGAATTAATCTGATGCAGCGAGACCGCGAAGTTGTCCCAGCGAATAGGGTCGCTGTCCTGGCGGCTGTTGCCGAGGTATTGGTAGTTGTACCCGTACGCACCATTTCGAATGTCTCTCTCGGAGTCGGGATCATCGAGCGAGGGGCAGTTAAACGAATCAACGGTCATCGCTCGTCGCCGTGCATCAGCCTCACCGCCGTAGTCCAAGTCGCCCCAGACCTGGGTGGGGTTACGTTGATGCGGCTTCGGATCGATCACCGGGCCCTGATTCATTTCGAGGAACCACTGCCAGCGGGGTCTTTCTCGAAAATACTCGTTGACGTACCACGTGGTTCCGCTGTCCGCGGGATTCCCCTTGTCGAGTCGAACCGGCGGAAACGTATCGCTGTTCTCATTGAGGTAGAACACGAACGCGTTGCTCATATTCTTCAACGTCGAAAGGCAAACGCTCGCCTTCGCCGCCTGGCGGGCGGATGACAGCGACGGCAGCAGGATGCCCATCAACAGCCCAAGTATCGCAATGACAGCCAGCAGTTCAATCAGCGTAAAAGCGTGTCGCCTGTGTCTCACAAAGTCGCTCCCCGGTTGGTTTCGATCCATCTCACAGTAGTCGAAAGATGTTAGCCCCCCCGCCGCACAATGTCACGCCGCCCGTCAATCTAAAACCACGTCCGCCCGCGGTTGCCAACTGCCCCCAGTTTCGGTATCAAAAACCCCACGCGGGCGACGACCGCCCTGCAGGAGATGAGAATGCTCAAAAATGTGTACATCGCCGGCGGAATGCGAACCCCCTTTGGAGCCTTCAGCGGGAGTCTTTCCAGCATGACCGCCGCTCAACTCGGCGCTCACTCTGTCAAAGCAACGATCGAAAAATCCGGCGTTGATGCCAAAGAAGTCGATGAGCTCCTCTTCGGAAACGTCCTTAGCGCGGGTCTCGGGCAAAACCTCGCCCGACAGGTCGCGCTTGGGGCAGACCTCCCCGTGGGCGTCGGCGCAACGACCGTCAACAAAGTGTGCGGATCAAGTCTGAAAACGGTCACGCTCGCAGCACAGGTAATTCAGAGCGGCGACGCGGGACTGATCGTGGCAGGCGGTGCGGAGTGCATGAGCAACGCGCCCTACCTTTTACCCAAAGCCCGTACCGGATATCGCATGGGCGACGGACAACTCGTCGACTCGATGATCCACGACGGCTTGTGGGATGTCTATACGGATCGCCACATGGGAACGTGCGGAGATCAGTGCGTCACCAAGTATGGATTCTCGCGCGAGGATCAAGACACCTACTCGATCGAAAGTTATGCCCGGGCAACCCGCGCCGCGAAAGAAGGACGGTTCGCCGAAGAGATTTCCCCGATCGAGGTGAAGACACGAAAGGCCACGGTCGTCGTGGACGCCGACGAAGACGTGGCCAAGTTTCGCGGTGACGAAGCGCTCCGCAAGCTCCGCCCCGCATTCGGCAAAGACAGCACCATCACCGCGGGCAATGCGTCGAGCATTAACGACGGGGCTGCGTCGATGATCGTGTTTGATGACGATCGCAAAGACGCGCTGGGACTAAAACCGGATGCGAAAGTTGTCGGGTACGCCAACGCCGCAATGGAATCCGACTGGTTCACCATTGCCCCGATCTACGCCATTAAGACGCTCTGCGAAAAGCTGAAAGTTGCCCCGGGCGATGTTGACCTGTACGAAATCAATGAAGCCTTCGCAGTCGTCGCGATGGTCGCCATTAAGGAGCTAAAACTTGACCACGCGAGGGTCAATGTTGATGGTGGTGCGGTCGCCATTGGACACCCCATCGGTGCAACGGGATCGCGCCTTATCAACACACGCACACGATCGCTCATCCGCGAAAACAAGTCGCTGGGAATCGCCTGCGCATGCATCGGCGGCGGCGAAGCGCTGGCCGTCGCTGTCGAACGCTGCTAACGCGATATCCAAAGCGGTTCCAGCGTGGCATGGTCCACGCTCGCGTGGCCATGCTCCAGACATGCGTGGAAAGAGATCAATAGCCTGATTTACTTCGCTGGCGAAAAGTGTAGCGGACCAAAACCCGCGGCGAACATCCCGCGGACTCAAACAACGATCGCGCGATGACCCCTTACACCAAACCGGCCTTGCGACGACCAAAGTAAATCTTGCCACCCACGAGCAACAGCAAAGTCAAGACACCTAACCCCCACTGCGACACTGTCGGAATGATCTGGAAGTTTGGCAGGCACTGGGTCTCTTCGCAAAGAACGCCCTTGGCCCAGCTACACTTGGAGCAATCACAAGCAGACATGATGGTCTGTGTGCAGGTTGCGACGGTCGGGTCATTTGTTCCGGTGTCACAGCAAGCACCGGCGGCGGCAGTGCAAGAAATCTCGCTACATGCAGCACCAATCGTCCAAGTGGACCAAGGTGCGTTCGTACCGAGCAAAGGGCAACCGCCTTGTGTTTCCTCGGAGCAACCTCCGGTCAAACCGTCACAGCAAGCGCCGGTGATTTCTTCGCACACGCCGCCGGTACAATCATCCAGCTTGCTGAATGTTTGTAATGCACCGGTGCAGTCTTCCGGGAAGACGCCGGGGGTGCATCGTCCGGCAAGACCCGGACTTGAGTCACAGCAACTGCCTACGTCACGACTACAACTGATCATCGAACAAAGCTTGTTGTCCGAGTAGGTGTCAGACGGACCAGCACAGTCAGCCGCAAGAACATTGTCGGTACACACGCCGTCGATACCGTTGCAGCAAGCACCGTTGGGAATCGACGCGCTGCCGGGACCACAAGACAAGGCCTTGGTGATCGTCAGCAGAAGGTTGGAACCAGCCGGCGGAGTTGCACCCGGATAGGCAGCCGCCCATATGCTGAGCGTTGAACCCGCCGTCGTTTCAAAACAAAGACACGACTCGTTGTTTGGATTGTTGTCGTAGCAGGACGCGAACGGCATACAGTTTTCCGGGCCGTGACTTCCGTCCGAGCAGTCGCCTTCGACATCGGCGCACTCGTCGTTGACAACATAAGGCCCAGTGCCGCAAAAGTCGTCAACACCAACAAACAGCGTCGTGTCAAAGTCTGAACCGCAGGTGTCGATGCCAACAAACGGACCATCTGCGACGAAGGTGAAAAAACCACCGTGCGTGAGGAACGGGCCATTGACGCCATTTGTAGCAACACAGTCAGGATCATTCGAGCAGAAACCACAATCACGGATGCAAGTACACCCGCCATCGGGATCGTCCGGGAGGCGACAACGCCCCGGACAAGCCTCATCGTTATTTCCATCACACTCTTCGCCCAAGTAGCTCTGTACGATGTTGTCGAAGCACAAGTGGCAACCTGACACGCCGCGAACGACGGAGTAGTTATCAACGTCCCAGAAGAAACCAGCGTTGTCGTTGATCATGATGGCACGCTGGACGGTGTTGTTCAAGCCCGTGAAGTCGTGAACATAGCCCCCCGTCACCGCACCGGAAGCGTCAGATAGTCTGTACTCAACAAGGTTGTTGTTCGGATCCATGTCGATGGTGATATGATCGTACGCTCCGTTACCAGTGAGAAATCCAATACCCGCATAGCCACCGATTGCATTGTCATATACAAAAACAACTGCCTGCTCATCAAAACCAACAAGGATACCGACTCCGCTGGGCCCATCGTCTGAGACGGTGAAATACTGGCCACTGGAACCGAAAGGTGGAAGCCCGGGGCCGGGATCGCCCATCGCAATGTCAAAATCGATGACGGTTCTAGAACACGGGAGAGGGCCTGTGTTTGGTGTGAACGCCGTTATACGGCAAGCGTTAGTGAAACCAGTACACCCGGGGGGGTTACCAGCGAGCGGGTCAGCCTCAAAACGCAGGTGCTGCGTCCCAGTCGCAGGGTTGGCTGTGTCAATGTGAGGCTCGTTGCAATGAAGCGAGGCGATTGACGTGTACCAACCGTTGAGCGGGTTGGGATTATCAACACAACAGTTCTGGTCGATGCTGTTGTCGCCTGTGCAGACGCCCGACGCAGGACTGTTGCAGACTCCGACGAAACCGCCACCGCACATGAATCCCGTGTCCCACCCACAAGCGCCTTCGACTGCCTCAAAACCTGTGCTCTCACAGGTAGCGCCAGCGGCGGCGTTGACTGCGGTCTTTCGACCTGGGAGGACCAGTTTCGGTGGATCGATGTTCCGTTGAACACCGGGCGGGCGGGCTTGGGCATTGGGGTTCCATGCGAACATTCCAGCCAGAGCGACGCAAATCGTCAGACCCAAGACCAAATTACGAACAACCATTTTCCCAACCTCCAAAGAGCTAGCCCCGAAGCAGACGGTGAGACGCCCACCTTTGTGATCGATTGGCAACGGAGGCATCGCCTCTGGAAGAGGCCCTACATTGACAATGAAATCCGCCCAAATTGTAGCAGAAGTGAGCTATTGGACCAAGGAAA